>DASTKD010000092.1:0-6969 GCA_035716135.1 Ktedonobacteraceae bacterium | reverse complement strand
CTCTTTTACCCTCAATCTTAGTCTCAAGCAGGCTTGTCCCCCTTTATTGATGGGTAAATTGTAACAGAAACTACGCATTGACAAAACTGTAATTATGATTATATAATTTGAATTACATAGTTTTGTTTTCACTTGCCGTCTATCGGCAAAAGACCATAGCAAGATAAGGGGTCAATGACTATGGGTACTATACGGACAGTAAATGCGGTTGTGGAAGAAATTTTTACGGTATTTGAAAATATTCACTCGTTGTTGGCTAACTGGAATAGTTGCTATCACATGGCTTTCATACGAGAAGTTATGAGGCTCCAACGCTTAGAAGTTGAGCTGAACAGTTTAGGTTATGATGATGATTTCGTCACTTTCGTGCTTGAGCATGTCTATAATACGGTGTTCAAGATATAGCCAGATCCTTCGCTTCGCTCAGGATGACACCATCTGGTCGCTAAAACCCATTAGACCCGGCCTTTTACTTCTGGATAATCTACCCACTGGTACCCCTTCACACTCAACAAAATGATGATACGCAATCTGCGCGGCGTTGATCACAAATCCCTTGCGAGCGGCTACACTTGTGGCAGAGGATACATCCTCTACCGCTTCTAATCGGTATCGTTGAATAGTCGCATTTCTCCTGAAAAGCAGGGGGAACGGCGCACCTATCATTTTGTTAAAAGAAGGAATAGATTATGGAAAAAGAACGTTCGCAAGAGCAAGTAATCAGTACCACCCGGCTGACAAAGGCTTTTGATGGCCGGGTGGCCGTCAATGATCTGCAGCTGGAGGTTATGCGCGGCGATGTCTTTGGTTTCCTGGGACCCAACGGCTCCGGCAAGACGACCACCATTCGTATGCTGCTCGGTCTGATCCAACCTACGGCGGGCAGCATCTCTTTGTTTGGCCTGGATACCTCCACGCACCTGCGCGAGGTTTTACCGCGTGTCGGGGCGATGGTCGAGACGCCGGTTTTTTATCCCTACCTATCGGGTCTCGATAACCTGCGCATGGTGGCCGCCGCTTCTGGAATGCGATTGGGCAAGGCTAACCAGGCGCGTATCGACGAGGTGCTGGATCTGATAGACTTGAGCGCGCGCGGAAGCGATGCCTTTCGCAAATATTCTATGGGTATGAAGCAGCGCCTGGCTATCGGCGCGGCCCTGTTGACCGATCCCGAATTGATCCTGCTCGACGAGCCGACCAACGGCCTCGATCCCGCCGGCGTACATGAGATGCGCCAGTTGATCCTGCGCCTCGCCGCGATCGGCAAGACGATTTTCCTCTCCAGCCATATCCTGTACGAGATCCAGCAGGTGTGTAACCGTGTCGCCATTTTGCAGAAAGGCAATCTGCTCAAGCAGGGCAACGTGCAGGAACTACTGAGCGAAGGCAAGCGGCTTGTGATGCGTCTGGGTACGCCCGAAGAGACCGCGCAGGCTCTGGTCATTCTCCAGCAGGCCAGCCAGAATGAGATGAACTGGATCGCCGGGGTGAGCAACGGAACCGATAAGAACAATCTTCCGGCGCTGTTTGTGGACGCGCCCGCCACCCGTTCGCAGGAAATCATTGCGCTGCTGGCCCGGCGCGACCTCTTTATCGCCGAAATGTATCAATCCGAGGGCAGCCTGGAAGACTTCTTCCTGGAACTGACAGGTACAGATGCCGGGGAAGGCTCGCGCGCCTCTATGGATGCTTCAACCGACCCGGCCCATTCTCTACGCGCTAAATTTCATGCTGTTTCTAAATCGATGAAAAGAAAGTGAGATAGATAATGATTGCATCTACGCATTCACAGCCTGATATTACCCGTACCGCGCCCGTTGTGATGGGGCGCAAAGATTACCTGAGCGTGCTGCTGCGCCTGATCGGCATGGATCTCTATAAAGTGCGCCGTCGCCTGTTATCGAAGATGTTGCTGCTCGTCGCTACACTCGTGGTCGCACTGGTCTTTTTCGGACTTGGTATAGCGGCCTGGCATTTTGCCAGCCAGCCCGTCACCAGTTTTGTGCCAGATCAATGTGCTGTGTTCCCGAACAACGCGGGATGCATTACCCACCCGGCTACCCTGGCCGATATGCAGCACGAGAAGCAGCGCATATTGAACGGCGCGGCTCAGTTTCTGAATATGCCGGGCGTCTGGTACACGGAGGAGCATTTTTTCATCCTGGCGCTCGTGGTGCTGGGGGTCATCCTGGCCGGCGCGCTGGTGGGCGGCGAATATAGTCTGGGTACGGTACGCCTGATGTTCACTCGTGGCCCGACCCGCTTGCAGTTTCTCCTTGCGAAAATCGCGGTACTCGCCATCTACGTCATTCCCACAATCCTGTTCTTGATGCTGCTGGGAATGGTGATCGGAGCCGTGATGGCCCAACTGGCGGGCATTGGCACCGGCTTGAGCTTCTTGACTGCTGCCCATTTTGGTCATCTTGTCCTCTACCTGCTGCTGGCAATGCTCTACTGGTTTGCCTACATGCTGATGGCGCTGTTCTCTGGCACAGTGGGTCGTTCGACGGTGGCTGGTATCGTCGCACCGCTCATCTGGCTCGCTATCGAGTCTCTGATAAGCAGCAGCATTGCTGTTCTGACAAACAATAGTAGTGGTGGTCTGGCGGATTTTATGAAGGCCGTTCCCGACTACTTCCTGGGGAATAATCTCACGTCGCTGCTTCATAATCAGGGACACGCGCTCTCGTTTAGCGATCCAGGTTCCTATTCTGATGGACATTCGCTCCTGGTCATTGCCGTTTACCTGGTTGTGTTCGCCGGTGTGGCTTGCTGGCTGACGGTGCGCCGGGATGTAACGAATTAGGAGGTTTCTGCTCAGAGATGCGGGAGCGCGCTCCCGCATCTCTGAGCAGAAAGGGAACGGGTGGAGATGGAACTTCAACGCTCGTCATACGTATGTCAGAATGAGGTTCCGCAGATGGGTAGTTATGCGAGATATGGCTTCTCTCGAAATGAGAGCGAGGTGGTGATATGAAAAGCGAGGCACGCCGATTTGCGCCGCCCCGGCTCTTTTTTCCGTTCAAATGGTCTGGCTTGCGCGCGCGTATGACCATTTCGTATGTCTCAGTGACGATTGGTTCGGTACTCTCTTTTTCGCTGCTGGGCGTGCTGGCGAGTGGCGCGTTTTCTGCTTTTTTCTCCGATAATCAATCCAGCAGCTTTATCGCTGCGGTTCAGGGGCAGGCCCAATCTTATGCTCTGGTTGCTGCCCTTCAGGCTCAGGGCGCGACGCTTGATCCGCAGACCAGCTTTATCCCTGGGCAGGCTCATACGATTGCTTTACCTGACCAGGGAAATCAGATTTATCATATCTTCGCCCCCTCTATCTCGACAGCCTCTCCTGCTCCTACATCGGTTACTATAGCTCTGCTTATCGCACCGGATGGTCGCCTGGTGGCGAGTTCTTACCCATCACGTTACCCCGCTGGAATGTCTATTTCTGCTCTCTTGCCTGAGCAAACGCGGGCGATTGGCCCGGCGCTGGCAGGACATGCTTCAACGGGAACAGAACAGTTCTCCTCCGTGACACTGGTATATGCTACAGAACCGATCTGGAGCAGGGATCATCAGCCGATTGGCGCAATCTTTTTGCAGGCCCCTGTTCCTGGCTCTGGGAGGGATAATATTTTTTTAACCCTGGGGAGCGATTTGTTGAGCAAGCTTATTTTGCTGGTGCTTGTGACCCCTGTTGGTGTTTTCTTCGGCTGGATTACGACGCGCGCCCTGGTGAAGCGCGTGCGGCGGTTGGTTCTGGCAACGAGGCAATTCGCTGACGGGGATTATAGCCAGCGCGTCGCCCCGGTGCATCAAGATGAGATTGGTCAGTTGGAACAGCAGTTTAACCAGATGGCGGAGCAACTGGTCGAGAACGTCTCGCGCCGCCAGCAACTGGCAGCGCAGAACGCGCGCCTGTCCGAGCGCTCGCGCATCTCGCGTGAGCTGCACGACGCCATCTCGCAGGACCTCTTCTCGCTGCGTATGCTGGCCGACGGCTTGCAGGAGGCCACGCGCTCCGGCTCGACGCCCGCCGACCTGCGTTCTCACATCGACGTACTTGAGCGGACGACGAGCAGCATGACACGCGAAATGCGCGCTCTGTTGCTGGAATTGCGCCCGTCGCAACTGGAACATCTCGGCCTGCCCGGTGCCTTAAAAAGCCTCGCCCACGCCTATAGCGTCCGCCTCGGCATTACTGTGACGGCTGATCTCGCGCCGGTGAAGCTTGATGTCAAAGGCGAACACGCTTTGCTGCGTATCGCGCAGGAAGCCCTGGCGAATGCCGCGCGCCATTCCAGGGCCTCGATCATCTCGCTGAGCCTGGAAGAACAGGATGGGCTGGTTCGACTGACCATCGTGGATAATGGCGAAGGATTCAACCAGGAAACCGAAAGCGTCCAGCATGGCCTGGGGCTACATTTAATGCAGGAGCGCGTTGAGGAACTGGGCGGCACATTTGATCTCCAGACCGCGCCGGGTCAGGGAACCCGTGTTATTGTTTGTTTGCCACAGGAGGATGCCGGTGATTAGCGTTGTGCTGGCCGACGATCACGCCGTTGTGCGACACGGCCTGCGTTTTATGTTGGAGCAACGCCCCGATATTCGAGTCGTGGGCGAATGCGGCGACGGCGCGCGAGCGCTGGAACTGGTGACTGAGTTGTTGCCCGATGTCGCTCTGCTAGATCTGCTCATGCCTGTCATGGATGGGATCGCGGCCACGCGCGAGATCAAGCGCCTGGTACCCAGCACACAGGTTATCATTCTCACCTCGTACTACGATGATGAGCATATTTTCAACGCCATCAAAGCCGGCGCGCTCTCGTATTTGTTAAAGGAGAGCAGTCCCCAGGAACTGGTTGAAGCGGTGCGCGCCGCGTCACGGGGTGAGAGCAAACTACATCCGATGATTGCCACGCGCGTGCTGCGCGAGATGCAGCAGCACGGCCACTCGCCGCTCAACGATTTGACGCCACGCGAACTGGAGGTGCTGACCCGCATTGCTCGCGGGCGCTCCAATCATGAGATCGCGCAGGAACTGGTCATCAGTGAGCCAACGGTGCGCACCCACATGGCAAATATTCTCTCGAAACTGCATCTGACCGACCGCACACAAGCCGCCATTTATGCCCTGCAACAGCGCCTCGTTCCCCTGAAAGATGCGCTGGAGAAAGAAGAATAGCGCGCCCAAACAGGCGGCATTAATCGCGTTGGAGCAATGTATATTCCTCGTCGAATTTCCAGTCGTCGATGGCTTCTAGCTCGGCATCGAGATGGGGGTGCAACGGGTCTATGTACTTGAGGAGATGAATGGAGACGATGCGGTTATCGTTGATACCCAGAAATTCGCATATCGCGTCCTGGGTGATTTTGAGTCCGCCGTCCAGGTCGCGTTTGAGGGGTGTTTCAAAGTAGAAAGCCAGGAAGAGCGTGAGATAGTCCTGGCGCAGATGCGCCCTGAGCGTCGGGCTTATTTTGCCCTGGCGTTCCAGCGCGGCCATTGACTGGCGCACCTGTAGCTTGAATTGCCGCGCTACTGCGGTCGTGACGCGCATCCCGTTGACGGTGGCATACTGCTCGTTGATGCTGGGAGGGATGGGCAGGGTGAGCCGCAATATATGCTGTTGCTTTGGCATGTCTCCCTCCTTAGATTCTGCAACTGATAGCCATATTGTACCATAATTGCATTTTCAACTCTTCAGGAGGGGCCGGACGCCCACAAGGGGCATCACCATCACTTCTCACTCAGGAGGAGTTGCCTGCGGCTAGGCTCATCTTTCATCAGACTAATGGAACTTTTCCGAAATATTCAGCGTCATTGCTGTGAACATTCCGAAAAAGTTCATCAGGAGGAAACCACCGATGCGTAAACGATTTGCTATCCTCATACTTCCTTTTGCGCTCTTTCTTTTGCAGGCGCAATCTGTCTTTGCCTGTGGCGGGCTGATCGCCCCCGATGGAGAGGTACGATTGGCGCGCGCTACGACGCTAGTAGCGTGGCACAATGGGATCGAGCATTACCTGACCACTTTTCAATACCAGGGCAACGTTTCACGGTTGGGCTGGATCGTGCCGTTGCCAGCCGTGCCTCTCAAAATCGAAGACGGCGGCGCGTGGTCGCTGCAACGCCTCGAACTCGAATCGCATCCACAGCCTGTCGTTTTTTTCGGCGCGCACGAGGCCGCATCTAGCGCCGGTACAGCAACAGTACTCGAACAGGTGAAGATCGAAGCGCTCAATATCACCGTCATTCGCGGCAGCGGGCCGGAGATACTGAACTGGGCCACCAGCAACGGCTTCCTCTTGAATGACGATACCAGCAATCACCTGCTGGCTTACGCGAAAGGCAGCCCGGTCTTCATGGCGGCACAGTTTGACACCAGCGCGGCGAAACAGCGTGGAGAGCAATCGGGTGATGGAACGCCTTTGCTGATAACCATGAAAACGGAGCATATCTGGGTGCCGCTCGAAGTACTGGCCCTGGATGGACAGCAGGTGGGAGCCGATCTCTTCTTGCTCACCGATAAGCCGGTGTACACCAGCGATATTGGGGCAATCGCGGGGCAATCCTCGGTAGGCAGCGATGTTTCCGGCGCGTCTGGTTTGAAGCTGGCATTTCAGGAGCAGATGAACGACCGGCTGTATCACGATCTCTCTACCGACCGCAACATGGGCTGGGTATGGCGCAATAGTTACATGACCTACCTGACGCTCGACGCGCCCAGCGACGCCGTAACCTATGACATGGGCGTCAATTCCGCCGGAGTTATCAAGCTGGCACATTTCGGCACCGCGCCGATGGCGGTTGTGGATGGCCCGGCTGCAAGCACTATAGCCAGTTGGATACCACTGCTTCCCCTGGGAACACCTGGCTTCCTGCTCGACATAGTGATCGTGCTGAGCATCGCGGGCGGAATCGTGCTAATCGTGCGCGGCAAGCGACGCGCGCGAGCAAAAATAAGCATATAGGTA
>DASTKD010000091.1:0-7976 GCA_035716135.1 Ktedonobacteraceae bacterium | reverse complement strand
AAAACACGAGGGCGACCCCGTGAAAAAGGGCGAGTCGCTGGCGGAGGTCGAAACCGACAAGGTCAATATCGAGATCGAAGCCTTTGCCAGTGGCGTGCTGCGCAAAATACTGGTTGCTGAAGGCGACTCCGCGCCCATCGGTGCGGGTATCGCGCTGATCGGTGCGGCGGATGAACCGTTGCCTGAAGAGGCGAAAGGGGAGGACGCGATAAATCGCGTCCCTACAGGTGGTGCGAATGGGAAAGCTGCCGCGCCAGCGTCACCGGCACAGCCAGCGCCAGCCGCGCAAAATGCAACGGTAGCGGCAAAAGACATGCCTGTCGCACCCGCGCCGGATACGCAAGGGCGCGTCTTCATTTCGCCGGTGGCGCGTCGCCTGGCTGAAGAGAGCAGCATCGACTATACGCGAATTCGCGGCACCGGCCCAAACGGGCGCATCATCAAAATGGACGTTGAGGCCGCGCTGGCACAGGCCGTGCCGGCAGGGACGCAAGCAGCACAGGCACCCGCCCCTACATATGTTCCCGTCAGCGAACCAGTACCAGCCGCCACAGATAGGGGCGACGTGGTCGAAATTCCGTTGACCGCTATGCGCCGTACCATCGCCAGGCGCTTGAGCCAGAGTATGCAAACCGCGCCGCACTTCTATGTGACGAGCGTAATCGATACGGGCAAGCTGGCCGAATTGCGCAAGCAGATCAATGCTTACGCGGCCAACGACCCTTCGCCGGTTAAGGTGAGCTTCAACGACCTGATTATCAAAGCGGTGGCGCGCTCGCTGGTGAAGATGCCACAGGTGAACGTCTCGTTCGCCGAGGATAAGCTGCTCCAGAAAAAATCGGTGCATATCGGCATGGCTGTCGCGCTGGAACAGGGGCTGATCGTGCCTGTTATCCATAACGCTGACAGAAGCGGCATCATGGATATTGCGCGCGAATCGCAGCGGTTAGCGGAGGCGGCGCGTACCGGCAAGTTGCGCCCGGAGGAGTTCTCAGGCGGAACGTTCACGGTCAGCAACCTGGGCATGTTCGATGTCGAGAGCTTTACCGCCGTGATTAACCCGCCCGAATCGGCAATTCTGGCGGTTGGTTCGATTACTCCCACACCCGTCGTGGCTGACGGGCAGGTGGTGGTGCGCGACCGCATGAAGGTCACGCTCTCATCCGACCATCGCGCCATCGACGGGGCGACGGCAGCACGTTTCCTGCAAGAGGTAAAACGCCTGCTGGAAGAACCCTTTGGACTGCTGCTCTAGATGGAAGAGATGTTTATGTCCACGCGCACCATCAACGGTGTCACCCTGGCGCTGCTCAAAGGCAATATTGTTGAGGTACGCGCCGACGCCATCGTCAATGCCGCTAATAGTGGCCTGCGTGGCGGCGGCGGCGTTGATGGCGCGATTCACCGCGCCGCCGGGCCAACACTCATGCAGGAATGTCGCAAATTTGGCGGCTGCCCCACCGGCAAAGCGGTAGCCACATCGGCAGGCAAGCTGCCCGCGCAATACGTCTTTCACGCCGTCGGCCCCATCTATTCCGGCGCAAAAGACGACGAAACGCTGCTGGCAAGCGCCTATCAGAGCTGTCTCGATCTCGCCGAACAGTATGGCATCTCGAGCATCGCTTTCCCATCGCTCAGCACAGGGGCGTATGGCTATCCCCTTGACGAAGCCGCGCCCATAGCGCTGCGCACGATTATGGCGCATATCCAGAAACCCACCAGCTTGCAACAGGTAACAATCGTGTTGTTCGGCAACGAGGCATTCCAGGCATTTGAGAGGGCGCTACAGGATGTCAAATAAGCAATCCCCTTTTCCCCATCGCGCCGCGCAGCAGAGCAATCTCACCATAATGAATGTTGAGATGCGTAATGCAAACCTGCCCGATGCCTTGCAGCGCGGGCATTTCGCCCAGTGGCTTGATAGTTACTGTGCGCTCCGACAAGGCTTTGCCACCATCGGTGATGGCCGCCAGATAGGCTTCGTATTCGCTCCATACCTGCTCAACATATTGCATGAAGAGGGCTGTATCCGCGATGTGGAAAGCGCGAGCCTCCTCGTTCGCCATGCCCGTTCCTTGCACACGGGGAGGCAATGCCAGGCGTTCGTGCCAGCCGCCCTCCGCCCAAATCGTCGGACGCCCCTGCAAAATAAGACGCAGGATGTTATCCTCGGTACGCACAGAATGCCACACTAGAAAAGCAATGTTGTTAGTATTTCCATCGATTGCATAATGCCACTCCTCAGGCGTCAGATCTTCAAGCGCGATGCGTGTCCAGCGATGCAGTCGCGTCTGTTCCACGCGAAAAAAGTCAATGATGTCCATAGTTGATTGCCTCCTCGTGATCTTACAGGCAATTATACACCATAAAATCATCTTGAAATACTCAGCATTGACAATGGTGCCATGCATGTGATATATCAGATACATATCACATTCCCTGTATCATTTTTATCGTCAAACCTTGAAAAGTCCCTTGTAGAGACGCGATTAACCGCGTCCACCTATCGCGTCCACTCTATCGTGTCCGCCCTTTTCAAAGGAGGCTGAAAACAATGGCAGAACCCTCTTTCGTCACCACTCCGGGCGAATCCCAGAACGTGCAACGCCTGGAAAAGAACGTACTCACTGTTCCTAATGGTATCGCGCTGGCTGCCGCCGCCATGGCTCCCGTCATTGCGGTAGTGCTGAACGCGCCGGCGGCGGGGCCGTCGGCAGGCGCGGCATTGCCTCTCTCCTTCTTACTGGCCTTTATCGCCTGCCTGCTGGTGGGAAATTCCGTGATCCAGTTCGCACGCAAACTGCCCTCCGCCGGGTCGTTCTACACGTTCAACAGCTACGGTCTGGGCAAAACCGCCGGGTTCTTCACGGGTTGGCTCTTCTGGATTGGCTACGCCATCCTGGCTCCTGGCCTTTTTACCGCGATGGGCGCGTTCGCGCATGATTACGTACTCGGCGTCTTCAAGGTAGAAATCTACTGGTGGATTTTCAGCCTCATTGGCATGGCTATCGTTTTCGCGCTCTCCATTCGCAGCATCAAAGCCTCGGTGCAGGTTGACCTGACATTCCTCATTATCGAGGTCGTCGTTTTCCTGGTGCTGGCCGTCATCGCCATTGCCAGAGGCGGCAGTGGCAACTCGCTGAGCGTATTTACGCCTGCCGCGTCGCCCACCGGCTTCTCCGGCGTGGGCCTGGGAGTTGTGTTTGGCATCCTCTCATTCATCGGTTTCGATGCAGCCGCGACGCTGGGCGAAGAGACGAAGAACCCGCGCCGCAACGTGCCACTGGCGGTTGGAGGCGCGCTCGTCTTCGTTGGCGTCTTCTACATCATCATCATGTACGCCCTCACCGCCGGTTACGGGCTGGTTCATACCGCCAGCTACACGAAGTTTCTGGGCGATCCTAATCCCATCGTCACGCTGGCGCATACGTATACGCCCTGGCTGGAGCAGATCATCGATCTGGCGGCTATCACTGGCCTGTTCTCGTGCTTCCTCGCCATCCACAACACCACCATACGTATCATTTTCTCGATGGGCCGCGACCGCGTGTTGCCCGGCGTGTTTGGCCGGGTACACGCGCGCTGGTTCTCGCCCTACACCGCCATCTTCGCGCAGACCATCTTCACGCTGGTTGTTGGTCTGGTCGTGGGTGCCTGGCTTGGCCCTGGGGCGACGGGCGCGTATGGCTTTACCGGCTCAATCGGCACCGTCGCTATCGTGATCGTCTACATGCTGTGCGACATCGCCCTGATTCGCTACTTCTTCAGCCTGCCGGAGCGCAACTGGTTTTTCCATATCGTGGTACCCATCCTGGGCATCGCAGCGCTGGCCTACCCGCTCTGGTCGGTCGCTCAGCCAGGGCAAGCCTACCCGTACAACCTGGTGCCGTACATCGCCATTGGTTGGATCGTGCTGGGTGCGATCGTCTACTTCTACTTCCGCGCCAGAGCGCCTGAGAAGCTGACGAAACTCGGCGCATTCCTGGCCGAGGAAAGCCTGTCTGAAGACCGCCTGATGCTGGATTCAACGCATCATGCCGGTGAAGCTGGTTCTGGTTCTTAGTCAGGCTTCAAGATGGAGGGGGGCCGGACGCCCACAAGGGGCGTCCCTACATGCCGACTGGCCCCCGTCCCCTCACCTGAAGTTTGACGCAGTACTTAGTCAGTAAGTGGAGTAGCATGATTACGATCGAGAATAAACTGGTGTACACCACGCTTGAGGAACTGGTAGATGTGCGTCACACCGCGTTGGTCGTGGTGGACATGCAGAATGATTTCTGTAAACCCGGCTGGGCTTTCGACCAACTGGGGATAGACCTCTCGATGTACCCACCGATGCTCCCATATCTCGCGCGCCTGCTCACGGGCGCGCGGGATGCTGGCGTACCCATCATCTACATTCAGATGACCACGCTTCCCGGTCGCGCGAGCGATTCCCCGGCGCAGATTCGCTTCAACATGCGCCTGCACCTGGCATCCCACCAGGCAACGGAACCGCTCCTCTACACCATCGAAGGCTCGCCCGGACAGGCCATCATTTCTGAAATCGAGCCGCGACCCGGCGACCTCGTCGTGCGCAAATACCGTTCTAGCGGCTTCTGGGGTACCAGCCTGGACATGCTTTTGCGTAGCAACCACATCGAGACGGTCATCATGACCGGTTGCACAACCGAGGGCTGCGTCGAATCGACGGCGCGCGACGCCCTTTTCAACGACTATTACGTCGTAGTACCGGAGGACTGCGTAGCCAGCGACGACCCGCGCCAGCACGACGCCGCGCTCTTCCTGATGCGCCACCGCTTCGACGTGGTAATGTCTGACGACATATTGGCGGTGTGGGAAGGAATGTCATCCTGAGCGCAGCGAAGGATCTGTGCGTGGACCGGCGAGAGATCCTTCGCTGCGCTCAGGATGACAAATGGCGAGAGATGACAACCGCTCACCGATGTTGGTCGTCAAAGTTCATCAGGGCGACCTACCTACTATTTAAAGAGGAGATCATCATACTATGGGCAAGCTAACTGGCAAGACTGCCATCGTGACGGGGGCGGCAAAGGGCATCGGGCGCGGCATCGCCGAGGCATTCGCGCGCGAGGGGGCCGATGTGGCAATCGCCGACATCGCAACTTCTGAGCAGGCGCAAGGGGTGATCGAGGCTATTCAACAGGCGGGGCACAAGGCTCTGTATATCTCTACCGATGTAGCGGACGAGCAGCAGGTACGGAAGATGGTCGATACGGTGCTGGGCGCGTTCGGGCATATCGACATTCTGGTCAATAACGCGGGTATTTTCACGCAGGCGCTGGTGGAGGATTTGCCGGTCGCGGACTGGGATCGCATCCTTAATGTGAACTTGCGCGGCACCTTCCTCTGCACGCACTTTGTGCTGCCCCACTTGCTCAAGCAGGGCGGAGGGCGTATCATCAATATTGCATCACAGCTTGGCTACATTGGCGGCGTCGAGGTGGCCCACTATTGCGCCAGCAAAGGAGGCGTGATCGCCTTTACCAAAGCGTTGGCACGCGAGGTTGCGACCAGAAATGTCCTCGTCAACGGCATCGCACCCGGTCCCATTATGACGGACCTGCTGGTATCCGAGACTGAGGAATGGAAATCGGCCAAACTGGCGGAACTGCCCATCGGTCGCTTCGGCGAAGTAAGCGAGGTCGCGCCAACCGCCGTGTTTCTGGCCTCCGATGATGCATCATACTATGTCGGTCAAATCCTCGGCCCCAACGGCGGCGATGTCATGCTATAAGAGAAGGATTTTCAAGCCATGAATAATGCAGAAGTGATTGAACTGGCACAGAACGCGCATGTGCAACTGGTGCGCTTCCTGTATTGCGATCACAGCGGGGTGACGCGCGCCAAACAAATCCACGTCTCGCACCTTCCGCATAAGCTCAACGAAGGTCTGGGGCTGACGCGCGCCCAGATGGCGATGAACCTGCTCGAACAACTACTGGACATTGAAGGCATGGAGCCGGTCGGCGAAATCCGCCTCGTGCCTGACCCTGAGACGTTCAGCGTGCTGCCCTGGACGCCTGCCAGCGCCAGTCTTATTTGCGACCAGTTGGACCACAATCACCTCAACTGGGGGGCTTGCCCGCGCTCATTCCTGAAAGATATGCTGGCACGAACCGCGCAAGTGGGCATCAAGATCGAGGCCACCTTTGAAAACGAGTTTTACCTGGCGCGCGAAATCGACGGCCAGTATCTGCCTTTTGACCACGCCCCCGTCTACAGCGCCATCGGGCTTGATCTTTCCGCAAAGGTCATGCATGATATTGTGAAGGCGCTGGGCGAGCAGGGCATCGTGGTGGAACAGGCCATCAACGAGTACGGGCCAGGGCAGCTAGAAATCTCCATACGTCACAGCGCGGGCGTGCGAGCCGCCGACAACCAGATCAAGTTTCGTGATACGGTGCGCGGCGTAGCCCTACAGTATGGCCTGCTTGCCAGCTTCGCCCCCAAACCATTCCCGGAAAACATCGGCAGTGGCAGCCACGTCCACTTCAGCCTCTGGGATGCCGAAAGTGGGCGCAACCTGCTCTACGATCCGCAAGACCCGCGCGGCCTGAGTTCAGCCGGGCGTCACTTCATCGCCGGCATACTCGAACACCTGCCCGCGTTGATTGCCCTCACCTGCCCCAGTTACAATTCGTACCGGCGCTTGCAGCCGCACATGTGGAGTTCAGCCTACACCGCCTGGGGTTTCGACAACCGCGAGGCGGCAGTGCGCGTGGTCTCGCCTTTCTGGGGCCGCGAAGAGCAAACCTACAATCTCGAACTGAAAGCCGTAGATGGCAGCGCCAATCCCTACACCGCGCTCGGCGGATTGATCGCCGCCGGACTGGACGGCCTCGCGCGCCAGCTTGACCCCGGCGCGCCATGCGAACACGATCCGGCCAAACTCAGCGAGGCCGAGCGCGAGCGCAACCACATTCGCCGCCTGCCAACCAGCATGGCCGGAGCCTTAGACCGGCTAGAACACGACCAGTTGCTCATGCAGGCTATGGGCGACCTGATGAGCCGTTCCTACCTGGCTGTGCGCCGTTCCGAGGAGCAAGCGTTCGCCACAGAGGACACAGATTTCGAGATTCGTAACCATTTCTACAAATTCTAGGGGTAGATGGATCAACTGAAAGGAAACCTATGTGTCGCTTGCTTGGGTATGTAGCCCGTCAACCCGTGATTGTCGAACATGTGCTGGAGGATATGCTCTCGGCGCTTGTGGAAGTTTCGCGTCTTCATGCCGACGGCTGGGGTCTGGCATGGTACGACGAGCAGGGTCATTTGCAACAGGCCAAAACGCCTGAGCCAGCCCATGCCAGCCCGAAGTTTTCTTCTCTGGCAACATCCATACGCGCCGACGCACTTATCGCGCATGTGCGCTGGGCTACCCCAGGCTTCGCGCTTTGCACGGAGAATACGCACCCTTTCACCTACCAACAGTTGGCATTCGCGCATAACGGCGCGGTCGCGCCCAATGAGCGCCTGGAAGCCCTGATTGCCCCGCATTTACGCGAACACATCATGGGTACGACGGATAGCGAGCGGCACTTTCTGGCGCTGCTCTCCGTTTTTGAGAGAACTTCTCCCGTAGAAGCCTTCCGCATCCATCTGAACACCCTGCGCCAGCATTTACAATCCACCTGCCTGAATTGCCTGCTGCTGACGCCGGAGGCGCTTTATGCGGCCTGCGACTTTGATCCAAACGCGCCCCTGGCACAGCAAGACCCGAACTACTTCAATTTACACTACCGCACCACGCCGGAGGCAGTGGTTGTAGCATCAACAGGTTTAGACCGGGGCAGAGAAACAGACTGGCAGACCCTGAAAAATGGTCAGTTGCTTGTTGTCGAGCGTGGTACACTTAAAACAACGATTCACACTATCGCGCAAGGTGCGAGAAATAGCATACAGGAGCAATACCTATCACAACTTCAACGTTAGATTCAGGAAAGACGGCGCGC
>DASTKD010000090.1:0-8988 GCA_035716135.1 Ktedonobacteraceae bacterium | reverse complement strand
CCAGGAAGGCCAGGCCCATCAGTAAACTGAAACGAGTTTCATTTTTCATGAACGAGACCACGTAGTAATAGAAGATAATGTGGCAGATCAAGCCACGCGAGCCGCTCAGCAGCGATTTCGTCACGGCGGGCGAGGGAAACTCAGGTGGCAGGACTGGCGACAACACCATCAATGCGAGAAGCAGGACGGAAACAGCGATTTGCCAGCGCATCAGGTTGCGCAAATAGGTTTCCGAGTTACTGAAAAAGCTGAACAAAATAAAGGTAAAGCTCACTGTTTGTCCAATGTAATTGAACCAATCGACATTGAGCGTAATGCTGGTAACATTATCTCCGGCGAATCCCGCTATGGCTGTCAATGAAATAATACCCATCGCTATGCTCAAGATAGCAATACGCCGGCTACGCGATCGTATATAGAGGTAAAAGGCGCGGAGCGAAATGAAAAGGGAAACGAAAAATAGTGTCAGTGAGAGCAGGTTTGGAACTAAATTAGGGTCCATGGTACTTTTCTCCTTCTTACTACCTACATGGTTGATTAAAAGCGATCGACGAACACCGAGCTATCCACGGGCTGTCCTCCCGGTCCGTAAAGCTGGATACGGTCCTGGTCTGCTAAAATCCGTATCGCCTCGTAGGCTTCTTGCAAATCTATGTGCAGATGTTCGCAGATCTCTTTCACATTCCTGGTGCCGTTGACAGCATTGTAGAGGCGGCGCGCCCGTTTGTCCGAGATGACCGTGGAACCGGAGAGCGGGTTGCTGGCCGTCAATAGTTTATTGTCCTCAATGCGTTGAGGAATAAGCTCGTACAGGCTCTGGGTGGAATACTGTTGAGAGGGCGTATTATTCATCGCAGGCAATCGCCCGGAGGTCGTACTCCCTGGCAGGCGAATGAAGCGGTTTTCAGCAATCGATACCGACTGTTGCAGGATAAGATCGATGGCTGACAGCATATCATGCGTGGGGGGTTGTCGCAAATAGAGCAGTACAGCTATCGCCAGTGGGACAGGTATCATCTGTGCATCCACGGTATTGTATGCTGGAGGCAGGAGGGCTTTGCTGCGCATAAACGAGCAAGAGCAATAAAAAAGCCCGAAACGAGCCAGCGTGGAAGCTTGATAAGAAGAGAACAGGTTTTCTACCGGGCGAAGCATATTGTCATACTTCCCATTCAGGAGTTGTTGGACAGTTGCCGCGACTTGATTATTTACGATGAACTGTGTGGGGAATGCCGGGTCCTGGCATACACAGGCGCGCAGTTCCACCGATGTTTGCCCTGCGCGGTTGGCTCGAAGCGCCCAAAACTGTATCACTTGCACAGGAAAGGAACCGGCGATGCCATCGGCGAGCCACCTGATTAGTTCGTCGATGTGGTTCATGTTTGCGGCAGCCTTATACAATTGCGCTGTGAAAACCAGTTGGCGTCTACCCGCGTTCATCTGAGTGGAGTCATGATCTGCTCCAAAATCGTTCATTGCCGCTGCTCCTCCATGTCTTACTTACCCGACCTGGTTATACGTCATCTCAGTTTTTCAGGCATATCTCATCGCTCAATAGAGCTACAGCCCCTCAGGAAGATGACAGGCAATTGACTCATCGAATGAAATGACAGCTTGATGCGTTGCAAATAGTTCCAGAAGGTTTGGGCTACACCCATTGTAAACTGATCCATAAGCAGTTCAGACTTATATTCCCCGGTAAAGAATACCATCCACTGCTCCTTAGCTGTCAAGCAATTAGTACAGAAGTAGCTATAAATGTCTATGGAGGGCGAAAAATATGCATATATCTTCATTGCCTGATTTTTGCCTGTTCCATACACTTGTACCTAAATTGCCTAACGTTATTGTATAATAACCGTTCAGTATGGTATAAATTACCTGGGAGTCACGAATCGTATTTTTCAGAAGTATTAAGGAGTGTGTAATGCTCAAAGTACCTATCCCCAAACGTAGGTGGATACTGAGGGGGGTTCTCCTCAGTGTATTTGTAGCAAGTCTGATGGTAGGGCTGGTTGTCAAAAATGCCCACGCTGATGTTGCTGCTGACGGGCATCACGGTGTACCGGCTAAGTACGCCTTTGTGGTCATCTTTGATGGCGGCCATCCTGAACTGTACAACTCTACCAATGCCCCTTTCATGAACGGCCTGAAAACGCAAGGGGCCAGCTACACAAACGCCCAAGCCCAGGTACCGGCCGATTCGATCACTAACATCATGGGGCTTTTCACCGGCACCGACGCGAGCCATCACGGATTTCCCTACGAGACCTTCTGGGATCGCCAGTACAATCACCTGATTGAGCTGGATGAGACGCCAGTATTGCCCCCGCAAATAACCCAGGATAGGGATGTTGGCCGCGCCTGCACGCTGTTCCAGTCGGCCAAAGCGGCTGGTCTTTCGACGGCTTTCATCTCGAAATACCCCGCCTACGATGTCTTAGATGGACCAAGCAATTGTTCCGTCTACGGAGGAGTGGGCGTGGATAACTTGCAGACTCCCACTTTCGCCAACTTCCAGGGAACGCCGCAGCAGTACGACCAGATGAATTTTGACGCTGTACGCGCTGAGATCAACTCGGGGGCCAACCGCCCGAACATCTTTGGTCTGTACGCGGTTGCTCCCAATACTATTATGAAGCAGTTCGGCATCAACTCGCCGCAGGTGGGTCAGATCATCCAGTTCGAGGACAGCCAGATAGCTCAAACGGTGGCTTTGCTCAAACAGGTGGGCATCTACAATCAGACCGAGATTGCCCTCGTGAATGATCATGGTAACACTGCTCTGACCGAGGCTATTCCCGATCACGGCCCCGGCAGCATCGACCAGTATCTGAACGATAATGGCATACCCACCGTCCAGACAACCACCGATCGCGTGGCCCTGGTCTACCTGAAGAACCCATCTCAAGCACAGGCTGCCATCAATCTGCTTAGCACACCTCAGAACATGGCACAATTCGGTATCCAGGCCATGACGCCCGCATCGGGTCTGGGGGCCTATATGGTCACTCCCCAGTACCGCACGCCGGACTTTATCGTCTGGCCTACCGATGGATCGAACGGCACACAGGCGGTTGTCTACGATACACCGCCGCTGGGCAAATTGGCTGAGCATGGCGGTCGCGGCGCAGCCGACCAGGACATCATGATTATCATGGAGGGACCCGGTGTTCAGGCGGGGTTCACCACAAACAACCATGTCTGGATCATGCAAGTGGGTCCGACGATAGCCGCCGACATGTGCCTGAACCTGGCGAATGCGACCTTTAATCCGCTTCCCGGAACCAGCGCTGACAATAACAACTGCCAGAGGAGCTAAAGCATAACCTGGCTATACCTGGTAGTGCGGGCCTTATCAGCCCGCACTACCATTTTTACAGATCTGCGTTGTTACTGTCCGCCACTACTGACTAGTTCTTTATCGGGTTCAGGTGCCGCTGTCGTCACCTCAATATCATCGTACTTCTTCACTTTGTAGATGATCGTCGAGACGGCCCAACTAACCACGAAAATGCCAATGATTACGCCGCCCAGGACGCCAAAGTCCAGGCTGCTAAAGTAGTTCCACAGGCCACCGCTCAACTTGAATTGCATGGCAATGATTGTGATTACCTCAATTGTTCCCACGACAAACGCCACCAGCACAGAGATCAGCGTGATGTTCAAGTTGTAGTAAAGCTTGCGAATTGGCTTGACGAAAGCCCAGCCATAGGCTCCTAACATCAGGATACCGTCCGTGGTATCCATCAGGCACATGCCCGCCGTGAAGAGCGCCGGGAAAATGAGGATATCGATGATGGGTAGCCCTTTTCCCGCCTGCGCCGCCGCTATGCCAAGCAGCCCAACTTCAGTGGCAGTATCAAAGCCCAGGCCAAAAAGCACGCCGACCGGGTACATCTTCCAACTTTTATCTACAACCCTGAGTAATGGGCGGAAGAAGCGACCCATCAGCCCGCGCTGATTCAAGAATTCATCCAGTGATTTGTCGTCGTACTGCTCACCACGCCTGACTTTACGGAAGGCCAGGAAGATCTCCCAAAGTACCAGAAAGTTAATCAGCGCAATCAAGTAGAGGAAGGCGGCTGAGACGGATGTGCCGATGAGTCCACCTGCATTTTTCAGAGACGGAATGGCAGTGGATACGAAGGTTGCCGCGATAGCGATAGCAACAGTGAGTGCCACGACAATAGTGGAATGACCCAGTGAAAAGAAGAAACCAACCGCGACTGGCCGCTTATTCTCCTGCATGAGCTTGCGCGTCACGTTATCGATGGCCGAGATATGATCGGCATCGACCGAATGGCGCAGGCCAAAGGTGTAGGCCAGTAGCGCCACGCCCAACAACGCCGGATACTGCGCCGAAAAGCCGAGAAAGGCCAGCGCCCAGGCAATCAGATTGAAAGCGATTAACAGGATATATATGCCGATAACCTTGTGTCGAATATCATGCGAGCTATCATTAAACACGTCGCGTAAGGCGGAAATACTGAATTGGCTGCTCATGAAACCTCCATGCGTGGCATAACATCTCTTCCAGACAGAAAAGATGCGCTAAATGCTGGATGCTGGCGTTCTCTACGAGGTTCGACACTACAGAGGACAACGGACTGAATATTCCCTGCCTGCCCATATAAGTACCATACAGAGTATACTGAAAAAGCAGCCTAATTGCAAGTTTTTCGCAATAACGAATTTTGGCGTAATGTAAATAATCCAATTCACATAACAAGAGAGGGAGCAGTCGGTGCGCCGACTGCTCCCTCTCTTGTTATGTGAATTGGATTATTTATCTCTTTCACTGGTAGTCAGCGCGGCCTGCGCCGCCGCGAGGCGCGCGACGGGTACGCGGTAGGGCGAACAGCTTACGTAGTCAAGGCCGATCATGTGGCAGAACTCGACGCTGTTGGGGTCGCCGCCGTGTTCGCCGCAGATGCCCACTTCCAGGTGAGGGTTAGCCGCGCGGCCTTTCTCTACCGCCATGCGCACCAGTTGACCCACGCCTTCGCGGTCGAGCGTCTGGAACGGATTGGTGGCAAGAATTTTCACCTTCTCTTTGGCTCCCGGCTCGTCCAGGCCATCCACGTAGCGCAGCAGGAATTTGCCTTCGGCGTCGTCGCGGCTGATGCCAAAGGTGGTCTGCGTCAGGTCGTTGGTGCCGAAGCTGAAGAAGTCGGCGACGGGCGCGATCTGGTCGGCGGTCAGCGCGGCGCGTGGCAGTTCGATCATAGTGCCGAACTTGTACTCTACAGATGAACCGGCCTCGGCGGTGATCTTCTGCGCCACCGCCTCAAGCTGGCGGCGCACCTCTTTGAGTTCGTTCACATGCCCGACCAGTGGAATCATGATCTTGGGCTGGAGCTTCTTGCCCTCGCGCTCCAGTTCGAGCGCGGCCTCCAGGATGGCGCGTGTCTGCATGACGTTGATTTCAGGGAAGAGCAGCCCCAGGCGGCACCCGCGCAAGCCCAGCATGGGGTTCATCTCGCGCATAGCCCCCACCTTTTCGAGCATCTTGCGTTTCTCCGCCAGTTCCTTTTTGAGATTACCGGCGTGTTTTTTGGCGGACTTCCTGGCAGACTTCTTTTTGAGTTTCTTAGCGAGTTTCTTATTATCGTTGCTCTCTGTCTCAAGGCGCGTCACCTCGACCAGCAGGTCCTCGTAAGAGGGCAGGAACTCGTGCAATGGCGGGTCGATCAGGCGAATGACGACCGGGTAGCCCTCGCCCGTCTCCGGGTTGACCATAGCAGAGAAGATGCCTTTGAAGTCGCTGCGCTGGAACGGCAGCAATTGATCGAGAGCCGCCTGCCGCTCTTCTGATGTATCTGCCAGGATCATCTGCTGTACAATGGGCAGGCGTTCCTGCTCCATAAACATATGCTCGGTACGACACAGGCCAATGCCCTGCGCGCCAAATTCTACGGCGCGTTTGGCATCGCGCGGGTAGTCCGCGTTAGCCCAGACGCCAAGCTTGCGGTATGTATCAGCCCAGCCGAGCAGTTTCTTTAGATCGGCCTCTTTCTCATAATCGGGATCAACCGTCTTGATGATGCCCGCGAAGACCTCGCCCGTCGCGCCATCAATCGAGATATCATCGCCTTCGCGCAGCACAACATCTCGCCCCACTACGCGGAAGAGATGCTCTTCCTCGCTGACCCGGATGCCCTCGGTACCCGCCACGCAGGGCAGGCCCAGCCCGCGCGCCACTACCGCCGCGTGGCTGGTCGCGCCACCACGCGCCGTCAGCACGCCTTTGGCTGCCAGCATTCCATGCACATCATCCGGGCTGGTCTCAGGGCGCACCAGCACGACCGGAGTGCCAGCTTTGCCGAGTCGTTCGGCCTCGTCAGCCGTGAATATGGCTTTGCCGCTGGCCGCGCCGGGAGACGCATTCAAACCTTTCGCCAGCAAGCGACCCTCATTAGTCGCTTTCTTTTTATCCTCTTCGTCGAAACGCGGCAGCAGCAGAATACTGACAAAGGTAGGATCGACGCGCTTGATGGCCTCTTGCTCGCTAATCAGCCCCTCCGCGACCATATCGACGGCAACCTTTACCGCAGCCTGCGCGTTACGCTTGCCGGAGCGCGTCTGGAGCATATAGAGGTGGCCCTTCTCGACGGTGAACTCCAGGTCTTGCATATCGAGATAATGCTGCTCGAGGCGATGGGCGATGTCCTGGAATTGCTCGTAGACCTGCGGCAAATCCTGTTGCAGGCGGTCGATTTTGGATGGTGTGCGGATGCCGGCCACCACGTCTTCGCCCTGGGCGTTCAGCAGGTATTCACCATATAACTGCTTCTCGCCCGTGTTGGGGCTGCGTGTAAAGGCCACGCCCGTGCCACTGTCATTGCCCATATTGCCAAAAACCATGCTCTGCACATTGACGGCGGTTCCCAGGTCGTGCGCGATCTTGTTGTAGTTGCGGTAATCGATGGCGCGTTTATTGTTCCAGGATGAGAACACGGCCTCGATAGCTTTGCTCAATTGCTGGTAGACATCGGTGGGGAATGGCTCGCCCGATTGTCGCTCGGCGATTTGTTTGAACTCGCCCACTAGCTGCTTGAGCGCGGCGGCGGGAATTTCCGCGTCGCTGCTCACGCCTGCCTGCTCTTTATATTTATCCAGCACATTTTCGAAGTCGCGCGGGTCGGTATCCAGCACGATCTTGCTGAACATCTGGATAAAGCGGCGATAGGCGTCGTAGGCGAAGCGCTCGTCGCCCGTCAGCTTGACCAGCCCCAGCACGGTATCGTCGTTGATGCCCAGGTTCAGCACGGTATCCATCAGGCCCGGCATGGAAAACTTCGCGCCCGAACGCACCGAGACCAGTAAGGGATTATCTTGCTCGCCAAAGCCTTTGCCGGTTTGCTCTTCAACTATCTTCAGCGCGGCCACCACCTGCTCCCACATACCCTGGGGGAAATGCTTGTCCGAGTCGTAGTAGGCGTTGCAAGCCTCGGTGGTGATGGTAAATCCGGGAGGAACGGGCAACCCGGCGTTGGTCATCTCGGCCACACCCGCGCCCTTGCCACCCAGCAGGTCGCGCATTTTGGCGTTGCCTTCGCTAAAGAGGTACACCCATTTTCGGGGAGATTGTTTCACGGCCTCATCTAATTCCGACCGTGTAATTTGCTGTGTCACGAATATCCTCCATCTAACAAATAATATGGTTTTGCCTGATTGCTACGGATGTAATACGATGCTTCTGGCCCAGGTTAAGATGTGACGGGCGTGCAGGCGGTAGCTTTCGGCCTGTTGGGCGTTAATCACTTCGTCAGCTTCTTCTGGCGGCGTATCGGCGTAGAAGGCTTCGGGATGAAAGGGCGTCAGTATCGCCATCTCTTCTTGAATGTCTGGCGGCGCGCCCACTTTCGCGCCCAGTTCACGCAGATCGTGATCGTACATCGAGCGATGACCAAAACGCAGCAAACTCACGGCCTGGGCGGCTTTCTCGACTGCCTGGTTGCAGAAGTCCGCGCAGGCGAAGTGCCGGCCAAGCCCAAGCTCTACACCGGCGGTTGCCAGATCCGACGACGCCTCCGCGAAGAGTCCTAACGCGCCCTGTAAATCATGTGTGACTGAAACCTCCTCGTCCTCATCTTCATTCTCGTCCTCATACCTCGTTGTATACGGAGTAGATGGTTGACTGGACTTTGTTACTCCAGGGTTCGGGTTCTGAAGCGGGCTTTTATCTAAACTGACGCCTTCCCGGATCAATCGTTCCAGTTCATCCTGGTCATCATTAGGCCGCGTGTCATGATCGCCTGTATGCATCTCCCTGTCTCCCAACGCGGACGCCATCAAGCGCGTCCCTTACGATTCTATCGTGCTTATATTATTCCCGTTCACGCATTGTGTCAATGCTGGCAAGAAATTGAGCTATATGGCAGGGAACTTCTCTTGCGCCTTGAGCGTCAATGCTATAGACTGTTGATGGCAAAAATCTGGCATAGGAAGAGGTCATCGAATGCAAACACAGGATAAAAATAGCATAGATAGCTCGGAAAATCGCTCGCTGGCCGAACCGCGCAAGCCGCGCGCGTGGCTGGCAGGACTGAGCGCATTTATCGTTGTTTTGCTGGTAGTTGGCGGGAGTATCTTTGTTTTCGCGGCGGCGCGTCAACATCAGGGCAGCCAGCCGCCCCCGTCGACCGGGCAATGGAAGCAAGTTCAATCAGGCTACCTCTTCCTGTCAATGCAAGTGGCACCCTCCAATCCGGCTGTACTCTACGCTTGCGCGACCACTTCGACAACCGCATCCAACACCGGTGGTATGAACGTAACCATCCTGCGCAGCGCGGATTTCGGCGATCACTGGCAGAATATAGGTAGCAATGCAAGTCTAAACACGTATTGCAATATAGCCATCAACCCCGGCAGTGAGAACGACATCTTTGTCACCACCACAAATACTGCGTCCCAGTCATCTTTAGTACTCAAGCACAGCACCGACGGGGGTCAGACATGGACAACGCTAACGCCTGCCTTCAC
>DASTKD010000089.1:0-8826 GCA_035716135.1 Ktedonobacteraceae bacterium | reverse complement strand
TGACCACACCAGTCCTACGGTTGACAGTGGCTGCCGGAAATTTACCTTTTCGTTAGACGGCGATCCTTTTCCGCTGTGTCCTGGCCCGTTTCCCGGTGGTGGCAACTGTGTGTGGTGGGCCTGGGAGCAGTGGCACCTGCTGGGCTATAACCTGCCGCTTAACTGGGGCAATGCCGCCGAGTGGGCGGTGGATGCCGAACGCTTCGGCCTGCCACTGGGAACGAAACCGCGATTGGGTTCGATAGCCGTCTTTCCGGTCGCTGATGGTGTCTGGGCCTTTGGCACGGCGGGCCATGTGGCCTTCGTGACTGGAGTGAGCCAGGATCAATCTAGCTTCAATGTCACATATCAAAATTATGGCGATCCCACGCCCATGTTTACCGGCACGGGCTACAATGTCTCGGTTATCAACGAGGCTCGTTACCAGAACGGGCAATTGCGCTTCATCTACTTCCCAGGCACGATCGACCCGAGCCGCTTTATGAGCCTGCCCGGCATCAATGGTAACGGTAACGTTGTATCAGCAGCGCAGCTCGCCCAGGTCGCGCAAGCCAATACGCAAATAAACACCGATATTAACGCGGGAACGACCAGCCGTATCTCGCTTGGCCTGCCTCCCGGCTCGTATGACCAGGAGTTTAATGCCGATTTTACCGGCACCGGCCTGACCGATTTATTGCTTTATAATCGCCAGAAGGGCAGCCTGGATGTTCTCACCTTTTCGGATCACTTCAACCAGAGATTGCCGCACTCGACTCTTTCTCCTGGTGGTCAGTATCAATCGCCGTACAATACTGATCTGCCCCAGCGTGTGAGCCTGGGCGATTCCATCACCCCTGTCAATGGCTGGGGTTCGTCGCTCGATATCCAGATCGGCGATTTCACCGGCAGTGGGCGTGCCGAAATTTTGCTGTATGATCGCGTTTCGGGCGAAATTCAATTGCTCAGTCTGACGCCGCGATTGAAAATCGCAAAGCATGTGACGCTCACAGGCTGGGGACCCGGCTGGGAAGTGTACGCGGGGCAGTTCGACGGGCAGCATAGCGACCTTTTCCTGTATAATCGCGTGGTCGTGCCTGATCCGACGTTCCAGCCCACCCCAACCTCAAACACAGGACCGACTACTGGGCCGACAACCGCGCCAACGACTGTGCCAACGACCAGCCCGTCACCAACACCGACGAAGACGCCATCACCTTCGCCCACACCAACCAAAACGCCGAGTCCGTCACCATCACCCAGTCCTACCCCTTCGCCGTTGCCGAGTCCGTCACCATCACCCAGTCCTACGGCCAGTCCATCGCCGTCACCTACAAACACTCCGAGTCCAACGCCATCGCCCAGCCCATCGCCGACAGTGACGCCATCGTCTTCACCAACACCGTCGCCGAGTCCGACAGTGACACCGTCACTGAGTCCAACTGATACCGATACAGCATCAACGGGTGCGAAAACTTTGAATAGTGTGAATGTACCGGCGGATGCTCCGCAAAAACCGGGGCCGGGCGGTGATCTGAGTGGGGGCGCGAGCGTCGATACGCAGAGCATGGGACTGTCTCCTAATATCATGCTGGTCAGCTTCAAAAGCGACTTTAGCATCAAGCAGCAGCAAGAGTATACCCTGATGCACGATTCCTGGGAGGTCTACATTGGCCGTTTCGACAATCCCAACCAGGATGGCATCTTCCTCTTCGACCGCACGGCTGGCGAGGCACGTATCATGGATTTTAGCAGCAAACTACAGGTGAACCATTATCAAGTGCTGCACAGCCTCGACGGGAACTGGGACATTCACACGGGCGACTTTAACGGCTCCGGTCGCGCCCAGGTGTTGCTCTACGACCCCGGCACGGGCAATACGCAATTTCTGGCCTTCGCCCCCGATCTTTCAGTGGCATTGCAGGTGGACGACTCCGGCCTACTACCGGGGCAGGTACTCTATGTCGGACATTTCGGCCTCCCTTCGCTGAGCGTCATGCTCTTCGATCCGGTGGCTCAACGCAGCACCTTCTATGCCTTTAACGCATCCCTGCTTGTCGCCCAAAAATACACCGCGCAGAGTTGGACGCAACACTGGCAGATACTTGTCGGGGCCTTCCTCGACCGCTCGACCTGCCTGGCTAACCATACCTGCGCCACCGGTGACGATGTGCTGGCCCTCAATCGCCAGACGGGACAGGTGCAGCAATTCATCTTCACCTTTGGCAATGAGTACCACGTCTTCGACAATCGTTCGCAGTCGTTCCTGCGCGACGGCGCGGCCCCCGCCATGAGTACCGTCAATGCCTCGTCTTTCGTGCCGCAAACCATTCTGAATACCGGCATTCTGAACGACGAACTGTACTAACAGAGAAAGCAGTGTATCAATGCTGGTACAAGAGTAAATCAGCGATGTGAACCAGAAAGATATAAAGTTCGTTTTTGTTCGACTCCTTATCCTCGAACCCCAGCGCCTCGCGTGCATGACGATATGCCTGTTTTATATCATCTGGCGTGTTTTTTATGAGTAGAGTCCTGGCAAGACCTCTATGAGCGCTCACCTGATGAGGAGGTCGAATAGTCCTTTCAGCAAGGTGAAGTTGTTGAAGATACCAGTTGTAGGCTGAATCGGCATCATTTTCTTCATTGAGAGCTATCTCTCCCAGGGCTTCGTAGCATTCAAGTGTAGCCCCCAGATCATTCGGTGGAGAGGTTATAGCAAGTGCCTGTTTATAGAGTTCGATAGCTTTAGCAAAGTTGCGCTCCTTCTTTTCCAGTGTGGCAAGATGGGCAGTAATGCGTTTGATGGCAAGTGGATTCTTTGCTCGATGTGCATATACTAATGCATCGTTGAGGTGTTTGCGGGCTGTAGTCTTTTCTCCATCAAAATCTCTGGCAATGATTCCTTTCATATCGAAGAATCGAGAGTACAGACCATCAGAAATTTCATGCGAGGTAATACGCCTCAGACTCTTTTCCATTTGAGCCATCCAGTGTTTGGCTCTAAAACTTTCTCTTGCTTCATAGAAAGACAAAGCCAGTGTATATGCTGTACGAGTTGCATCTGTCCATTCTCCCAATCCTGCGGCAATAACGTAGGTGGGAGCAGCTAACTGAAATAGCTCTTTCAACGATTCCTGTGAACTACTATGTGTTAAAGCTGGCATGATTGCGTGTGTCAAACGTAATACCAGGCGCGCAAGAGCTTCATTGTTTGCGCGACGTTGCCAGGTTCCCACTGTATACTCGTCAAGGTTATACTGAATATTGAGTATGCTAATAAGCCGCGCATCTATGCTTTGCCACTCCAGTAGCTTACCGGCGATAAAAGGGGTATGTTCAAAATCTGGATCGGCTTGCGCTTCGCTCTCAGCGTCGCTCACCGTTTTGAGAAAGTCATTAAACTGGTCTTCTTTAATTTGTGAAATAGAATTATTAGACGCAACTCCTTTGATCGTAAAAAATAGCTCAAGAATGATAAAGAGCGCGAGAAGAACTAGAACCAGCCAGATATGCGATTGTATCCAGGGCAGCGGGATATAACTATTGACGATACCCGTCAGGAAGGCTATTGCTAATGTAAGTAACAGGGTGAGTCCGGCAATGATCTGGGTGCGAGAAAGCCTCATACAATACTCCCCAACCATGACAAAATTTTGAAAAGAGTTTGTTACCGTTATTACTTTCTGCGATCGCGTTGCTAGCAATAGGATAGAGAGTCAGATAGATGTGAAAAACTTTGCCGAGGGTGCGCTGAATAACAAATCCAGAGGAAGACAGGTTATCAAGATACTCTGGATTCCAGATTGCCGATACGAGCCGATATTTGGACAATTTCAGGCGGAATGCGTACCCTCAATTGATTTGCCAGCGTCTGGTACTCACGGAGATAGTGCCGTGTTAAAATGCTCTGCCTTTCAATTGATTCTTGTGCTTCCGCTTTTGCCTCCAGATTATCAGAATAGCGCATAATATCCTGGTATCCACGGATATAGGAGTTTGATTTGTAAAGTTCATTCGCAAGTTGCTCGAACTTATTGCGAGTGGACGCATCAAGCTCCTCGATAGCCTTTTTAGAGGAGGCGATAGACGGATTCGCTGCGACATCCTCGATGGCTTCTCTGATTCCTCTGGTGACATCGAGGAAAGCGAGATCAAAGCTTTTCCATGCGGTCATGGCTTTGCCATCTTTTGGTAGCGGCTGAAGGCCGCCGAGGGGCGTACTTTTCCAGCGGATGGTACGCAGGATAATGGGAATGACACGAGCAGTTCCTGATGCGTGTCTTTCTAAAGCTCGTTGCATCTCCTCATAGGCATAATTAGACGCCAGAAAATCGGGGCTGATGAGTAGCAAGATGATCTGAGCCGAATCCAGGTGGCGATTAATATCTTCTCGCCATTCGACTCCAGGAGGGGTCATATCAAGATCGTACCAGGTGATGAGGCCCTGTAGCTGCAAAATGCTCAAATGGTTTTTGAACTGCTGAGCCAGTTGCCCGTCTTCGCGGGCATATGAGAGGAAAACTTCGATCGGGGCTTCCACAAATACCTCCTGGCTTAATCAACTCTTCCTGTCTGACCTCTTTAAATGAGACTGAAGACTTTGCGTAAAGCCATGCTCTCCCTACTATGATACAACTCTCCCGGAGATTAGTCAATGAAGAAATGACCCTATATCCTTATGGATTGTACCAACCGTCATCGGTAGGGTTCTGCTGTCCTGCACTTTCCTCTGTCATCCTGAGCGCAGCGAAGGATCTCGGTGCCTGACGAGAGATCCTTCGCTGCGCTCAGGATGACAAAACCGGCCAGGGATCATTCCTATCAGGCGCGGCCTTAAAATCGCTCTGTCCATATTCGCCAAAGTATGGTATCATGGGGCGTACTATTTCGTTCAAATGCGCTTGAAAGCTTCAAGAACACCATGCTTACTATTCTATTGATTAATGGGCCGAATCTCAACACGCTTGGAACACGCGAACCTGCCATTTATGGCACTGTCACGCTGGCGCAGATCTTTGCCATGCTGCAAAAGCGCGGCGCGGAACTGGATGCTGGCGTCGAGAGCTTCCAGTCGAACCACGAGGGAGCTATTATCGACTTTATCCAGCAGAAAGCGGAACAGGCGGACGGGATTATCATCAATCCGGGCGCGTTTTCGCACTATTCGATTGCCATACGTGACGCCCTGGCCGCCGTGAAAGCGCCCATCATTGAAGTACATTTGAGCAATATTTACGCGCGCGAAGAGTTTCGCCACCAGTCGCTGATGGCTCCCGTTTGCAAGGGTCATATCGTTGGCATGGGCTGGCGCGGCTACCTGCTGGCCTTCGAAGGACTGGTCGAACTCGCGCGCGAACAACAACAACCCGGAGAAGGAAACGCATGAGCCAACAATCACTCGAACGCTTACGCGCCTGGCTGACCGCACAGGGCCTCGACGCATACCTGGTGACGCAACCGCAAAATCGAACCTATTTGAGCGGCTGGCGCAATGATGATACTGAAAACGCGGGCGTGTTGCTGGTCGGGCAACAGCAGCAGCTACTTTTCACCAACAATCTCTATAGAGAAATTGCCGGGAAAGAAGCGGTTGGCTGGCAGGTGATTATTCCCGAAGCGCGTCAATACGCTGCGGCCATTGTAGAAACCGCTAAAGCCAACGGCTGGAAAAAGATTGGCTTTGAAGCGAGCGCCATGACGGTGGCGGAATTTGAGAAGCTTTTTATCGAAGCCGGAGAGAGCGTGACGTTCCAGGCGTTTGAAGAGAGTTATGTTGACCAACTGCGCCTGGTCAAGCGGGACGACGAACTGGCTTTACTCAGACGCGCTATCGCCATCACGGACGAAACTTTCGCGCATATCTGTCGCTGGCTGGAGCCTGGCATGACCGAGAAAGAAGTGCAGTTTGAGATTACGCGCTACATGATCGAACTGGGCGCGGATGGCACAGCTTTTGATACCATCGTCGCCTCCGGTCCGCACGGCTCGATGCCGCACGCGCACGCCGGGCAGCGCCAAATCCAGCCCGGCGAAATGGTGACTATCGATATGGGGGCGCGCTACCAGGGCTATTGCGCCGACATGACGCGCACCATCTGCCTGGGTGAGGCAGCCGAAGCCCGTATGACCGAAATACACGACATCGTCCTCAAAGCCATGAAAACCTGCGAAGCTGGCCTTCACGCGGGCATGACAGGCAAGGAAGCCGACGCCCTGGCCCGTGACGTGCTGGAAGCGGCGGGACTTGGAGAATACTACGTGCATAGCACCGGTCATGGCGTCGGATTACAGATACACGAAGGCCCATCGCTTTCGCAACACAGTCCAGAAGAGGAAGTGCTACCGGCTGGCGCGGTCGTCACCGTTGAGCCGGGCGTGTACATTCCGGGCTGGTCGGGCGCGCGTATCGAGGACTGCGTGCTGCTGACCGAGCAGGGTTGCGAGGTGCTAACCCAATCACCGACAAAACTGGTGATTGAGCGATAAAGGAGCTATCTACATGATTTCTACGGGAGATTTGAAAAAAGGCATTACCTTCGAGTTTGAGGGGCAGCCGTGCAGCGTGCTGGAATGGCAGCACGTCAAGATGGGACGCGGCGGCGCGATTGTGCGTCTGAAGCTGCGCAACCTGCGCACCGGCGCGACCTTTGATCGCACCTGCGATGCCGGCGACAAATTCAAGCGTGTCGATCTGGACCGCAGCACCGTCACATACCAGTACCAGGATGACGACCAGTACCATTTTATGGATATGAGTACCTATGACGACATCGTGATGACCGGCGACGAGCTAGGTTCAACCAAAAACTATCTTATCGACAATCTTGAACTCGACCTCATTTTGCTGGACGGCGAACCGATTTCCATCGAGCCGCCCGAAAAAATCGTGCTGCGTGTGGAGTATACCGAGCCGGGCTTCAAAGGCGATACCGCTACCGGAGGCACCAAACCTGCCACCACCGAGACCGGCGTAGTCGTGCAGGTGCCGTTATTCGTCTCGACGGGAGATATGATTCGCGTCAATACCACGACCGGCGCGTATGTTGAACGCGCATAGGGAGGCGAGATGGCCGGAAAAGACTACGAGTTCTCCTATGACCTGGACGCGGAGCAGGACGCCGCCACACCGGCCAGTGTGATAAGCATTGAGCAGTTGCAGCGGCTTGTGCAGGCCCTCGATAACAGCGATGTCTCCGAACTGGAGTTGCAGCGCGAGTCGGATGGCATCTACCTGGCCTTGCGCAAAGTCAAGGCGAGCGAGACGAACATCCCGTCAGAAGGCGCGTTGCTAGTGACCGCCACCAACGGACTCGTCACGCCCGTTGGCACCGATGCCCCCGCGCCAGCCACGAAAGAAAAAGCAACGGCACACAAAATAACTGCTCCCCTGGTCGGTACTTTCCATGTCTGGGCGAGACCGCGCGGCGGCGCGCTGGTCGCGGTGGGAGATCGCGTCAAAGCGGGTCAGCTTGTCGGAACCATCCAATCGCTCAATGTGCTGAACGAGGTGGAAACTACCGTCGCGGGCCGCGTCGTTGAAGTGCATGTGCAGGATGGGCAGCCCGTCGAATACGGGCAGTTGTTGATAACCATCGATAGCGCTGAGGGGGCGAAAAAAGCATAATGTTATTCCTTGACACGCGATCCATCGTCAGCGTGACGCAGGTGTCCCGTTACATGAAAGAAGTGCTGGAAACAGACGAGCTTTTGCGGGACATATGGGTGCGCGGCGAGGTTTCTGGTTGCAAGACCTACCCATCCGGCCATTGTTATTTTACCCTCAAAGATGATGAAGCGCAGCTCCCCTGCGTTTTCTTCAAACATGCTCGCCAGCGCAGTTCGGCTCCCGCTTTACGCGATGGCATGGCAATCGCCGCCAACGGTCGTGTTTCGCTCTATGAACGCGACGGCAAACTTCAGTTGTATGTCGAGTGTGTCGAATCGCTGGGCGATGGTGCATTATTCCTGCGTTTTGAGCAACTGAAAAACCGCTTAGAGGCCGAGGGACTGTTTGACCCGGAGCGCAAACGTCCCCTGCCGTCACAACCATCCGTCATTGGTATCGTCACATCGCCGCAGGCTGCCGCGCTGCGCGACATGCTGCGCGTGCTGCGCACGCGCTACCCACTGGCGCGCGTCATTCTCTCGCCCGCGTTGGTGCAGGGTGCGGAAGCCCCACTTGCCATCGCCAACGCGCTCGACCTGTTGAATGAGCATGGCGAAGCCGAGGTCATCATCGTTGGACGCGGCGGCGGCTCCATCGAAGAACTGTGGGCCTTCAACGAAGAGGTGGTTGCGCGCGCCATCGCGCGTTCGCGCATCCCCGTCATCAGTGGTGTGGGACACGAAACCGACTTTACCATCGCCGATTTTGTGGCCGATTATCGCGCTTCGACGCCCACCGCCGCCGCATCCGCTGCCGTTCCCGACATCGCAGACTGGCAGGCCGACATCCGGGCTTATCAAATAGACCTGTCATCGCTCATCGAAGACTATTTCGGCGAAAAGCGCGAAGAACTGGCTCTGGCGGCGCGCGATCTGCAACGATTGAACCCACAATTCCAACTCGACCGCCTGCGCCAGCGGCTCGACGACACGACCGCGCTTATGCAGACCCGCATGGAACACATTCTGACCTTGCGCGGTGAACGCTTGCATGGAGCTGCCATGCAGTTGCACGCGCTCAGTCCGTTGCTCACCGTCGCGCGTGGCTACGCCGTCGCCCGCCGCGATGCCGACCAGCACATCATTACCAGTGTCCAACAAGTCCAGCCCGGCGACGACCTGACCATCCAGGTAACGGACGGTCACATTCACGCAAAAGTCCAGTGAGTGGGCTTGTTT
>DASTKD010000088.1:0-3316 GCA_035716135.1 Ktedonobacteraceae bacterium | reverse complement strand
TCTGCGCGAAAGCACAACGACATTGCGCCTGATTACCGGCGCGCTCTTTGGCCTGGGCTGCGCCCTGTTCGCTTTTCCCCTGGTGCAAAAGACTCTGCTCGAATCCCATGTGCCAATGGTCCAGCCTTACAATGCTCAAGGCCGCTCGTTTATAGACAGGGACGCGAACTGATCGGTTAAGAATACTCGATATTTATGCGCTGTTGCCAGAATGCGTTATAATCATCCTGTTAAATCATTGTATTTTTGAATCGAAGCAGAATGAAACAATATGAGCGATCAATCAACAGCAACACCTACTTTCGCGGTTGCCACGCTGGGCTGCAAGGTCAATCAGGCCGATAGCGAGGCTATTGGCGAGCAGATGTGCGCGGCGGGCTTTGCGCAGCGTGAGTTCAGTGATGCCGCTGACATTTACATCGTGAATACCTGCACCGTTACGCATCTGGGCGATCGCAGTTCGCGCAATATGATCTCGCAGGCGCGCCGCCGCCATCCTGGTGCATTGCTGGTAGTGACGGGCTGTTACGCGGAACTCAATCCGCAAGCCGTCGCGGCTCTCCCCGGCGTCGGCCTGGTAGTGGGCAATAGCGCGAAAGGCTCGCTGGTTGAAGCGATTGAAGCGAAGTGGCGCGAGGAGGACGCGGCAAAGCTTCAGAGCGTGCCAGCCATGCCTGTCAAGTCAACGAGAACGCTGCCCGTCTTGCCTCTCGACATCCAGCATATCGGCAGCGACATCGATCTTGCCAGTACCGGCACAGATGAAGAACCCCAGGCGGATAATGTATCCCGCTCCGTACTTTCTATTGAAGCAACAAACGTGACGGATAGCGCTCAAACGCCACTGTATTCACGCACGCGCGTGCAGATGAAAGTGCAGGATGGCTGCGATAATCGCTGCACGTATTGCATCGTGCCGTATGTGCGCGGCGGCTCGCGCAGTCGCAGCATCACCTCTGTCGTCGAGCATGTACAGCGCAAAACGCGCGCGGGTTTCAAGGAAGTGGTATTGACCGGTATTCACCTGGGCGATTACCATACCGATGACGATGAGCAGCAAGACCTGGGCGACCTGATCGCCGCTCTGTTGCGCGAGACCGAGATGCCGCGTATCCGCGTCTCATCGCTTGAGCCAGAGGATTTCCGCCTGCAATGGCTGGAACTGTGGCAGAATCCGCGCATGTGCCGCCACCTGCACTTGCCCATGCAGAGCGGTTCGGATGCCATTTTGCGCCGTATGGCGCGTCGCTACAATAGCGCGCGCTATCGCAGTATCGTTACGACTGCTAAACAACTGGTACCCGGTATGGCGATCAGTACCGACATCATTACCGGCTTCCCCGGTGAGAGCGACGACGATTTCGAGCAGACCTACCAGCTTGCGACCGATTTGCAATTCGCTAAAGCGCACGTCTTCCGCTTTTCGCCTCGCCAGGGAACTCCGGCGGCGCGTATGAAAGGGCAGATCAAAGACGAGGTCAAGAAGGCGCGTAGTGAGCGTTTGCTGGCTCTCAATGAGCAAGATATGCGGCGTTTCCGCGAAAAGTTCGCGGGCGAAACGCTCGAAGTACTCATCGAAGGCGTCAAGCACGGATACTGGGAAGGGCTGACCGATAACTACCTGCGCGTGGAGTTGGAAGGATTGCCCGGCTCCGCCGGGCGCGACTGGCAAAATACGCTGGTCAAAGCGCGTCTGCTCCACGCGCTCGATGATGGTGTGTTGGGGATGTTCGTGGGATAACGGAAACTGAAGCCCAGCTGTCATCCTTTGCTTCGCCTGTCATCCGTCGCTTGCATTGTCATCCTGAGCGCAGCGAAGGATCTCTCTCGCCACACGCAGATCCTTCGCTGCGCTCAGGATGACAGCTGGCGGGTGCGGGCTTGTCTTCGCCCTGATATGGGGCAACGTAGCAAGGAAGTATGAATGGTTACGATTCGAGAGGCGTGTATCGAAGATGCCGCAGGCATGGCAAAGGTGCATGTGGATAGCTGGCGCACTACCTATGCCGGTATAGTGCCGGACGCTTACCTCGCAAATTTATCCTATGCCAGGCGTGAGAACCTCTGGCGCGATATTCTTGGCAATATATCGGAAAATAAGTATCGTTTTGTGGCCGTAAATGACGCGGGGCAGATCGTTGGTTTTGTCTCTGGTGGACCAAAACGCAACGGCGATCCTATGTATCAGGCGGAATTGTATTCAATATACCTATTACAAAAGTATCAAGGTCAGGGCATCGGGCGTCAGCTTACGCGCCGACTGGTTGAGAGATTTCTGCAAGCGGGCATACGATCAATGCTATTATGGGTTTTCGTGGACAATCCCTCCTGTCGTTTCTATGAAGCGTTGGGAGGGCAGCGCTTGCAGGTAGAACAGGCCGATTTTGATGGCGTGCTGGTAGATGAAGTGGCTTATGGATGGCCGGACATCAGTGTGATATTACAGGGAAAAAGATGATATGAAACGTTTGTATGGATTGCTCTTGCTTACCTTACTGGTGCTGCTGGCTGCATGTGGCGACGCTTTCACTCCCACGACGCCTGCTGGCCCCATTGACTCACCCACCGCAAGCTCTCACCCGACGACTACGCCATCCATGCTGGCAAATGGGAAATTTCAGGAGTTTGCGCTGCCGCAGGATAACAGCGGCATGATGCGTCCGGCCATTGACCATGAGGGGCGTATCTGGTTTGGCGAAATGAATCGCAACTTTCTCGCCATGTTTGATCCCCACACAGGCGCATTTATGCAGATCACGCCACTGCATGGCGCTAACGGCATTATGGGCATCGCTGTTGGCGCAGATGATACCATCTGGTATGCTGAACAGTATAGCAACTACATTGGACACTACTTCCCGTCCACGAAGCAATTTCGTCTCTACCAGCTTCCCAACATAACTGCTCCTGATCCAGCCAACGCCAGCAAAACGCTCACGCTGCCGTCCGCGCCTAACGACCTGGCTATCGATAGTTCCGGCAACATCTGGTTTACGGAAATCAATGCTAATGCTATCGGCAGGCTGAACCCGGCCAATGGCTCGATACGCCAGTACCTGCTGACCACCTCAAAGGATGCCCAGGCGTTAGACCCTTATGGCATTACTATTGACCCGCAGGGAAACGTCTGGTTCACCGAAGCCTCCGCCAGCCAGCTTGGTCGCTTGAATCCGGCGAGCGGCGCGATTCGCTACTATCCCGTCACTGGCATTAACACCGCCCTCATGGAACTTGCCAGCGATGCGCATGGCACGATCTGGGCGACCGCGTTTACCTCCGGCCTGCTGGTCAGCCTCAATCCCGCAACGGGTGCTGT
>DASTKD010000087.1:0-9576 GCA_035716135.1 Ktedonobacteraceae bacterium | reverse complement strand
CCAAAAAGTGCTTACCAGCCTGGGCGCAATCAACGTAACTTGACCTGGTTTGCCCTGCTGGGGGTGGCTCTGGGCTTGATGATATTACTCGCTGCCTGCGGGGGTGGTGCCAGTGCATCCGGCACTGGCAGCCCGGCGGTCACACCGACGCCGGTTGCAACCACTCCCTCGGTAACGAACACGCCTGCTATGGCGACGCCATCTCCGTCGCCGACTCCTGCGGCCACGCCACTATCCGGCCACGCGCAGGTGGTGCTGATCGTGAATAATAGCGATGGCAGCTTCGGCTTTAGCCCGGCGACGCTGACGATTCTACCGGGTACGACCGTTACCTGGAAGAACATGTCAGCCGCGCCGCATACCGTTACCAGCGATGACGGGACGACATTTGATAGTGGGAATATTCCCCCTGGCGGCAGCTTTCAATTCAAGTTCACGGCTGCTGGCAGCTATCCCTATCATTGCAATATCCATCCCTACATGCGAGCGAGCGTCAATTTGTAGAGGGCGCGCTTACCATTATGGAAGAGCATCCTCGAGTACACGCCCGATGTAGTTCTCGTAATCGGGGAGATGGCGCTTGTACACGCCAGCCATGAGCGGCGACGAGATCATGAAGTCCGCGCTAGCGCGGTTGCAGGCGACCGGAATGTTCCAGACGACGGCGATGCGCAACAAGGCTTTCACATCCGAATCGTGTGGCTGCTGCGTGAGTGGGTCCCAGAAGAAGATGAGCAAATCGAGTTCTTGCTCTGATATCTTCGCCCCAATTTGCTGATCGCCACCAAGAGGGCCGCTCTGGAGCTTGTGAATCTCAACGCCGAGTTCCTGCTCCAATAGCTTGCCTGTGGTGCCGGTCGCGTACAGTTCGTGTTGAATGAGCAGAGGCTTGTTATACGCCGCCCATTCCATAAGATCGTGCTTTTTATTATCATGCGCCACGAGGGCGATTCTTTGCTTGTTTGCCAAGAGTATGATTTACCTTTCGTATTCCCTACCTTCACAAAGGCATGGGAATGTATGTATATAAAGACATGTCCATTCAGCGCCCGTCAAAGTATCTCCGTTTGCGGGCGTCAATCATCACAGACATGGAAAATGTGCTGCCTCGCACAGGTAATGAGAATCCATCAAGGGGATGTTATCCACGACAATGTGGCGCGGAAGAGTGATTCGCTGCTGGCAGCGGTCTGCGCCAGCCATCTCTTCCTGCTATATAGTATACCATAAAGATGACTCTTATTATTCCCTTGCGCCTGATGAACATTACCAAAGACAACCGGGACTGTCATCCCTTCACTTCGCCTGTCATCCTGAGCGCAGCGAAGGATCTGCCCGGCCAGGCATCCCAGACCCGGCGAGCAGATCCTTCGCTGCGCTCAGGATGACATGGCCGATTTGTCGCTGACTAACCATGTTGGCGCGTCCGTGCTGAATGCAGCATCGACCATGTCGTATGCCTTTGCTAAAATGGTGGTGAGATTACGATTATCGATGGTGAATGGCGCATCGCCCAGCCTTTTCAGGAGGGCTTTGTCTATGTCAGGCGCGGTGGGGTTGACGGCAAAGACGGCCAGGCCCTCGCCTGCCTGCCAGAACGTATCGAGGCTGTCTTCGAGCAGGGGGCTAGTGTCGCTCACGGCGGCAGCATCGCTGGTTGGGGATGTGGCGCTTGCGGGAGGCAGTGTTTCGATGCGCTTTGCGCGCAGCGTCGAGATGATTTGCTCTTTGGTGCGGCCACGCAGTTTGAAAATCAGAAAAGGGTCTTCGTCGAAGCGTTCGGCCAGCAGGTAGTAGACGGCGGCGATATGCTTGCAGGGATTTGCCCAGTCGGGACAGGTGCAATCGGTCTCAAGGTCGCTGATAGCCGTTGGGAAAAGCGAGAGATGCACGGCGTGAAAGGCTTCTTCGATGTTGGTGGGCATTTCGCCGGCCAGCAATTTGGCGGCGAAAAGAGCCTGCGAAGCCATCGCACCGGTAACTTTTTCCCAGTTCTGATCTGAAAGCGGCTTTAAGCGAATCTTGACGGTGTAGGGTTTGGGCATCGATCCCTGGACTTTCGCCTTCACGATGCCGGGCTCGACATCTATCGAAACGACCTGACCTCGCCGCGCATACGAACGACCGCGTGTGAGGCGTGTTCCCATGCTGAAGGACTCCAACGTTTTGATCCAGCGCTTGGACCACCAGGTTGAGCCAATTTCCCCGCGCTCGCTTCTGGCTTTGATGCCGTCCTCAACACGAATGGGCTGGTTTTCGTGGTAGTAATTCCACGCGAAATCGTCGTAACTGTCTCGCCAGCGTCCCATAGTTTATGCTCCTATTCCGCGACGGCCTCGCGGCTCAAAGCGAACAGTTCTTTCAACTGCCCGGTTGACATTTCGGTGAGCCAGTTCTCGCCAGCACCGACGATGCTTTCCGCCAGCGCCTTCTTCTGCTCGATCATCTGGTCGATATGTTCTTCCATCGTGCCGACGCTGATGAACTTGTGAACCTGCACATTCTTCGTTTGCCCGATGCGAAAGGCGCGGTCGGTGGCCTGGTTCTCTACCGCCGGATTCCACCAGCGATCAAAGTGAAAGACATGGTTGGCCGCCGTCAGGTTGAGGCCCACGCCGCCCGCTTTCAGCGAGAGAATGAAGATGGGCGCGCCGTGTCCCTCTTCTTGAAAGCGTTGCACCATCAAATCGCGCTGTTTCTTAGGTGTGCCGCCGTGTAGGAAAAGTACTTCGCACCCCAGCGTGTCCTGCAAATAGGAGCGCAGCATACCGCCCATCTCGGCGAACTGGCTGAAGATCAGCGCCTTATCGCCAGCCGCCAACACCTCTTCGAGCATCTCTTCCAGGCGCGCCAGCTTGCCTGAGCGTCCGGGCAGGCTGCTGCCGTCGGCGACGAAGTGGGCCGGGTGGTTGCAAATCTGCTTGAGCTTCATGAGTGTGGAAAGCACCAGCCCTTTGCGCTCGATGCCCTCCGCTGCTTCGATCTTCTCCATCATCTCCTTCACGACCGCTTCGTACAATGATGCCTGTTCCTGCGTCAGATTGCAATAGACCTTCATCTCCATCTTGTCGGGCAGGTCGGAGATAATGGCCTTGTCCGTTTTCAAACGGCGCAGGACGAAGGGTTGAATAACTTTTTTGAGCAGTTCGGCGCGTTCCGCGTTGTGGTAGCGTTCGATGGGAACGGCGAACTTGCCGCTGAAATCCTTCGCCGAACCCAGATAGCCCGGATTGAGAAATTCCATGATAGACCACAGCTCGGAGAGCCGGTTCTCTACAGGCGTGCCTGTCAGCGCGATCTTATGCGTACCATGAATACTTTTGATGGCCTGCGTCTGTTTGGCGCTCTCGTTCTTGATGTTCTGCGCCTCGTCTACCACCACATATTCCCAGTCGATGAGCGCGAGATGTTCCTTATCACGCAGCGCCAGCACATAGGTCGTAATAACGATGTCATGCTGCCGCGCCTCCTGCGCGAACGCCTCGCCGGAAAGCCGTTCATGCCCGTGATGGATCATGACTTTGAGCGACGGCGCGAACCGCTGCACCTCTCTCTGCCAGTTGCCCACGATGGACATGGGGCATATGAGCAGCGCGGGGTCATGTTGGGATGCACTATTAGGAGACTCATGATCGATTAGTAAAAGAGAAATTAGCATTATAGTTTTACCGAGTCCCATATCGTCTGCCAGGCAGCTTCCTAAACCAAATTGTGTGAGGAAGGACAGCCAGGAGACGCCCTTGACTTGATAGGGCCGCAGCTTGCCATGAAACGTCGAGGGCGTTTCGATGGTCGAGATTTTCGCGTTGCCGGAAAGCTGGCCCAGCAGGTCGGTTATCCAGCCATCGCCCTCGATTTCGGTGACGGGGAGGCCGACTTCGGAGGTTTCCTGGCCGAGGCCGGTGCGCAGGGCTTCGCCCAGCGTCATGTTGCCGTTGCGGCGTTTTTTCTGGAAGAAAGCGATGGCTTTTTCGATTTCCTCCGGGCGCAGTTCGACCCACTGGCCGCGCACTTTGATGAGCGGCAGTTTGAAGTTGACAAGGTTCTCAAATTCTCTGGCCGAGAGGGTGGTATCTCCGACGGAGACGGCCCAATCATAGCCGACGATGCTTTGCAGTCCGAGCAGCCCGGTTGATGTTTTCGCGCCCTTGATTTTCAGCTTGACGCCCAGGCGCGCCGCCGGTTTTTGCCACCAGGGCGGAACGAGTACGCCGAAGCCGCTCTGTTCGAGCAGTGGCGCGGACTCGCGCAGGAAGCTATAGGCTTGTTGCGTGGTCAATTGCAAGGCTTCGGGGCGCGCGGTTTTCAGACCCTCTTCGATGGCTGGAAAGAGGCGCGAGGCTTTGCCAAGATCGGCTAGCAGGCGCTCCTGGGGGTTCTCGAACTGGCGTTTGAGAAAAGTGAGCGTGCTGGAGCGTTCTTTCCAGACGTTTTCAGCCGGAACCAGCAGGCTGCGGTCGTCGTTGGCCTGGAGCAAGAAGCTGACGCGCCAGTCTAAATGCCCTGCGTTATCCTCGGAGGGGGCCTCGAGGCGGAAACAAGTGCGGAAAGGCGAGTTTGATACACCCGCCAGCATCTGGCCCAGCCAGCCATGCATAGTATCCGCGAACTGTTTGAGTTCCCCGGCGGGTGCTATTAGCGTAGCGTCATCGGAAGCAAGCGCGTAGAGCCATTGTTGGGGAAGAGATATTACCTTAGTGCGGCGGTTTTTGGGCGTGGGCAGCAGTTCCGTGGCGGAAATCCGGTGGCGCACAAAGGCGTCGATGGTGTGATTGAGGAAATGCAGCAACAGTTCTTCGCGCAGTGACGCTTTCTTTGGGTCGGGCGGCAGGTAGGCATAGCAAACGGGCGGCATCATGCTCGCCAGCGTTTGCATTCGTTGGGCATCTTCCGGCGCAAGCACGGCTTGCCAGGCGGCTCGATAGATGGTCTCGCGCTTCTGCCTGATCGCTTGCAGGGCAGGCATATAGCGCTGGCGGGCGATTAGTTCAAAGGCGAAGCTGGCACCGGTAGACCAGAAGCGCAGCGATGCGCCAGAGGCCATGCCACGTGGCGCGTTATCGGGCAGCGCGAGGAGCAAGTCGATGGCACAGTTGGCGTCGAGCGCCAGCGTTGTAACATGCCACGCTTTGAATGCCGTTGCTTTTAGTTCAACCTCTTCATCAAGAATGAGTTCTGGCGAAGGCAGCGGCCCCTTTGCGCTTGAAGGCAGAGAGAGGGTGAGCGTGCCGGGATTGGCGTTTCTGGCAGGCAGACTCCCCGCTAGATCGCCCAGTGCTTCCCGCAAGGCGTCCTGCGCCAGCGCGAAAGGATGCTTCTGCGGCTTCTGGCCTGCGGCCGGTCGCCCTGCTGGTTTGCTGGCGCTGACGGGCAAACGTGACGACTCTGCCCAGATATGGAGTTGAGCAGAGTCAGCAGCATTCTGTGCATCCCAGATTGCATGTAATACTATCATGCCTTCTTCTCTTTAACAGATCATAAGATCAGCCCGCGATGGCTTCTTTATAGCGGCGAATGGCCTCAATATGCTCGTCGGGGGACCTGAAGCCAGCGCCCATTGTATTGATAGAGATATGCGTGGCCCCCAGTTTTTGCCACGCCTCTGTTTGTCGAATCCACTCGTCGAGGCTGGTATCGCGTATGGTCAGGCGAGCTTCGATACCCAGTTGTGCGGGGTCGCGGCCTGCCTCCCTGGTATAGTCGCGCAGGCGTTCAAGCGTTTCTCCCATCTGGTCGTCCGGGTATCCCTGTGGAAACCAGCCGTCGCCAAGACGCGCCGCGCGGCGCAGCAGGATGTCGGAACTTCCACCCAGCCATATGGGGATGGAACGGCGCGCGGGAAGCGGATTCAGCCCTGCTTCAGTGATGGTATGGTGACGCCCTTTGTAGCTGACAACCTCCTGGCTCCAGAGCAGGCGCATGACCTCGATCTGTTCTTCTACGACACGCCCGCGCGTGTGGAAATCCATGCCCAGCGCCTCGTACTCGACGGGATTCCAGCCTACCCCTACGCCGAGACGCAGTTTGCCACTGGTGAGAACGTCCACCTCTGCCGCCTGCTTGGCGACGAGCGCGGTCTGCCTCTGTGGGAGAATGATGACGGCGGGTACCAGTTCCAGGCGCGTCAACGCTGCCAGGTAGCCGAAGAGGACGAACGGTTCGTGAAACATGTCGCGCTGTGTGTAGCCCCGCCAGCCGGGTCTGCTCGTGGGATCAGCGCCCAGCACATGGTCGAATGCGACGAGGTGGCTATAACCCAGTCCCTCCGCCGTTTGCGCGTAGTCGCGGATAACGACCGGGTCCGCGCCGATCTCAGTTTGTGGAAATGTGACTCCGATTTGCATCTATAATTACCTCACGGTCTCGCTATTATGCTCTATTTCCGGCACATGTGATGATAGCACGCACAAACGAGGATTGTCCAGAGCTTGCAGAGAGGGCAGGAGTTACTGGTATATCACTACATGCTCATGGGGAGCGCGGTGGGCAAGAAGATGACCAGTATCCCGTAGACGATCAATCCAGCGCCAGCGAACTGACCGATCTGACGACCAAATGGCAGTGATTTCTCAGCGTAAATCAACGCCGTCACCAGTGCCATGACCGCGATATTCATGATGCCGAGAGGAAAGAGGATCACAAACAGGAGCCAGCAGCAACCGAGGCAATAGGCCCCATGCTCCAGTCCCATGCGGAAGGCTCCGCCATATCCATCATGCCAGGAGCTAAGGATGAATTGCAAAGGCGTCCGGCATTTCGACAGGCAGAGGTGCTTCAGGGGTGAGAGTTGATAGAGGCCAGCCAGCAGCAGCACGATACCGCCAAGTCGAGCGGTGTTTTCCATAAGCCACATGGATTGCGCTGCCAGCTTCTCAATCCCCAGGGCAAGTGGGTATACTATAATTCCGCACAAAGACCAGACGAGCAGATAGGCGCTGACAAAGACCCAGGTTGGAACGAAAGGCCGCTCCTGCTGCCGTTTGCCAGCGTAGATTTTGGTGAACATCAAGATCATCGGGGCGGCTGTAGGGAACATCATGGCGACCATCATGACGATCCAGATGGCAATGAATACCATGGCGCTCATGCCCATCGTCAGACCCATTGCCGGGTTGTTCATTCTAGTTGATTGCCAGAAAAGCAATGCCCATGCAAGAGCCGACAGGACGAGCAGCAGACCCAGGATCACATAACGTTCGCGTTGTAGCATACGGGCGCTGGAATCAGCCACTCGCAGTCTCCTTTTGAGATAGGCCCGGTACTGCCTCTAGCCGTTGGACCAGTTGATTGTTGCGTAATGTCCATTCTTGCCAGAGTTATCCCAGTTCATGCCATAGTCCGTCCAGGTGCTATGCTGGTCGCCAACCGCCAGTGCCAGTTTGGAGGCAAAGGGATGCGCGTTGAGCGCCCATATCTCGTTGTCGGGGTCCATGCTGGGGAGCGGATGGACGGCAAGATGCATGATGTTGGGAATCTCGACAGAACGGTGTTTGCCCTCTACATTATAGGTGATTGGGACGGCTTTCGCGCCGAGCATGGTGGAAATGAGAGGCGTAAGAGCACCCAATGGACCACCAACAGAGCCACTGAAGATGGCCGCAAGAGCCTGGCGTTGCTGCTCATTTGCTTGCTCATCGAGATAAAGCGCGACAGACCAGTTGCCTTCTCCCATCGGTCCTGGGGTGCGTCCAATCATGGCAACGTTCAAACCATCGAGCGTTACATTGCTGAAGCTACCATTAGTAATGTGGAAAGCAAAGGCGACTTCACAGGCTCCTTCTGTGGGCCTGGAACTCATGGGCTGGTTCGGGGAAATTGTACAAGGACACACTACGTTACAATTGCAATTCTCGAAATAGTCTCCTGTGATTTGCCAGCGCGTCTGTGTTGTAGCCATGCGTCACCTCCATGTGCGCTTTTCTGACTGTCCGTGCAGGGTGTGTTAATGACATTGCGCGAAGCTCATCTTCTTCCTACTACAAAGTAGCATATTTCTCTTGCAAAAACAACCTTTATAGAAAGAAAACAGCCCCAGTTTCCTGAGACTGTTGCTGGTGACGCGCTGCCCGAACCTACATCACCGGGTAGGTTTCGTATACGGAAATTTGGCCGCCGCCCAGAAAAACGGGGCAATCTTTTGCCATCTCGACTGCCGCGTCCAGCGAATCGGCCTTGATGACGGAGTAACCGGTCGCCAGCGTGCCGACGGGGCCGTCGCTCACTTTTCCGCCTTTGTCGATGGTTTTTGCGACCGGGGTAAAGGGGTTGCCACCGTCAACGAGATTGCTGCCGATTTTACCGAGCCACGCGCCCCAGGCTTGCATGACCTCAGCCTGTTCGGCCTGAGTTTCGGGCATCCTGCCCCCGCTATAGAGTAGGACAAAGTTCGCCATGACTGTTCCTCCTTACAGAAACACTGGCTGCTTCACAGCGCCAGAAATTGCGAAAGGCGTTCAAGTTCGCCTTTCATGAAGACGACGAACGGGTTTTGGCGGAATCGACAGGGAGTGGTGCTGGAACAAAAATGAGAATAAATCTCTTTTCAAGTATATGCAGAAAATTTATCGCAGAGAGATGAAGTAATATGGGTTCGTTAATCTGAGCGTAAGCTAAGCAGTACTCTCTGGGAACGTCAGATTCTCATAGACCTCTGCAATAGGGAAACGGATGTTGAGGCTTTTCAACTCTACCATATCGTCGGGCCCGAATGGGTGAAATGTCCAGAGTTTGTCTGTCTGGCGTCGGTAAAGATCGATAGCTTGCTCTTGCGTGCTTACCAGTACATATTCTTGCACGCTGGGACAGGCGCGATAGTAGGAAAACTTTTTGCTGCGGTCATAGTTTTCAGTATTTGGCGAAAGCACTTCGATTACAACACATGGATGGTGGATAATGTCGTTGTCGCCTTGTTGCTGATCGCGTGGATCACAACTCACTGAAATATCAGGATAGACATAGCGCGTTGCTGAAATGCTCACACGCATATCGGAATTGTAGACCACGCAGGATTTCCCATGCAGCGCGCGATCAAGGAGAATAAGCAAATTGATACTCATGCGTGAATGATTGGCAGTACCTCCTGCTAACATGGTAACAACGCCATCTATGAATTCATAGCGCGTATCCAGGCTACTGCGATCAAGTTCCAGATATTCTTCAACACTCATAAGTGATCGACGAGGGTTTGCGACCATTTTTTATACTCCTGCCAGCAGGTTAATGGTTTTGGCTGCGTATCGTGTAAGGTTATTGTCGCACAAATTGGGTAGGAATGCTACTTATACCTGTACATCTGCATGGACTTCTGCTAAAATAGCGGATAATCCACAGCAAAATCGTTCCAGGAACACTTCTACTAATGCTTGCAGGGAGAGCAGTTGATGAAATGGCTCGAGTAAGTCTGACCTGGGGGAACGGCGTCCAGCGCAATAGTTTTATGCAGTTCATTGATATAAACTTGCGAGGGGCAGGCCAGGTGATGTTTCAGAACAATCCACTCACTGGCCTGCTGTTCATTATCGGGATATTCTGGGGGGCGGTCGCTGCCGGAAGTATCGCGATTGGAATCGGTGCTGT
>DASTKD010000086.1:0-13479 GCA_035716135.1 Ktedonobacteraceae bacterium | reverse complement strand
TGTTTGCGTGTTCGTTGCGGGATTAAACCAGTAGATGCTGATACCGTCATACATGTATAGCCCTGTCCCATTGACGGTAATCTTCGTAGCCGATGGTCCCGATTGAGGCGACATAGTAATAGTAGGCACAACAGTAAAAGCTACGCTGACACTGGCACCGCTAGTATTGCCATTCGCGCAGATTTCGCAGCCCGATTGGATCGCCTGCGCGGTTGCCGGGACAATAATAGTAGCTTTGAAAGCACCCGTACTATTCGTCTTCGCGGTTGCAATCGCAGTATTCTGAAACTGGATTGTGACCGTTTCGTTACTGCCGAATCCCCCGCCAAGCAACACTACTGATTGGCCGATCTGCCCCGAAGTTGGCGTAGGAATGATGTTCGGAGGCGCATCAAAACTCATACTCGCCTTGAGTTTGCTTGTCAGGCCCGTCGCATTCATGTACATATTGATGCCATTGACTACGGAGGGAACATAAGGCCCGCTCGGCACGGTCGAGGTGAAGGTAAAGGTGCCGTCCGCCGCCGCAGAAACGGTACCCAGTACAAAGGGAAACGCCTGGGCTGTGCTTTGCGCGGTAATCTTTACCATCTCCAGGGCGGCAAATCCCTGACCATCAAGAGTAAACGAACTTCCATAGACGGGATTATTACAGCACGCCAGCGAGATTGCGGGTGCCGTAAAGAAAAACTGCGCCCTTGCGGTATCGCTGGTGGTGGTGCTAACAGCATAAACGAAGTACGGGGTGTTCTTGATATATTTGGTGGGAATAGCCAGTGAAACATTGAAGCTGCCGGCAGCATCAGCCGTAGTGGTTGTCACTCCATTACTGGTACGCTGGAAGTAGACGTTGATGCTTTCTCCCGGCGTAAAACCGCCGCCTTCGACGGTCGTTGTGCCACCGGGATTCTCGGTATTGAGCGAGAGCAGGATGCCAGGACCGAGGGCGAGGTTGCTCTGCGCATGCAACTGGCTCGTATTCCCAAGTGCTTGCAGGATATACGCGCCTTTCGGAGCGGAGGGCGGAGCAATAGCAGTATTCAAAGCCCCTGTACTATCCATTGTTACTGTGGTGATGGTTTGACCGCCGTTGGCGTTCCAACTCAACATTACTTGCTCTTTGGCCGCGAAGCCGGACAGGTGTACAAGCGCGGCCTGACCTTCGCGCACACCCGCGCTCGAAACTATCCTGGGTGGAAGGATAGTGAACGGAGTCGAGACTGTGGCAGGCGTCTGCGCTGTACGCACAACATTGACCTGATAGAATCCCGGTGCGATGGTGGCCGGGGCATTGATCTGCTGGCTAAAGCTCCCATTGGTTGCAGTTACACTTCCCAGAGAGATAGGGTTTTTCGTACCGAAGTATAGATTCAGCACCTCGTTAAAGTTGAAAGCTCCTCCCTCAAGTTGCATTGCTGTTCCCGGCCCCCCACTTATCATATTGGTGGGTATGCCGGAATTGGGAACAAAGAGCGCGACACCCGGCAAGAACATTATGCTTGCCTGCGCCGTTACCCCAGTCCTCCCTGTAGCAAACACTGAGTACGCGCCCTGAGCAAGACTCTCATAAGGCCATCCGATCTTAATTGTGATCTGACCAGAGCAATTCCCATTGCTATCACAGGTAAGTCCACCAACAGGGTTATTCGTATTAGCAAGTGCAATCTGCACATTATCGTAGGGAGCAAATCCCTGCCCGGTGATCGTGACCGTATCAAATGGATGCAGGATAGCAGGCACAGTAATGGATGATGTTGCGCCTGCCGCGTGCGCGGCTGAGGTTTTTCCACTATGCACAATGGCAATAGCGGGAACTACAGCCACAATTAAGAGCGCTGCCAGGATTACCCATACGGGCCAGTGTATAAATTTGTTCAACTTTACCCCTCTTATCTTTTTCGGCGTAAAGAACGCGCGCTAATTCTATCAACATTCATCTATTGCACCACAATCGGTACGCTGACCTGGATGAACGAAGTCATATCTGATACAGCGAAGTTGTAGGAGCCGGGTTGAAGCCCGCTAATAATTACTGTGGCGCTGAAGCTGCCATTCGCATTAGCCAGGAAGTACTGAGTATTCCCATAGTACACCTGAATTTGAGCATTAGCGCTGAAATGCTTGCCGGTCACGGTGATAGTATCGCCATTTTGCACAACGGTCGGGCTTACTACTATGGTTGGGATATAGTAGACAGTCAGCGACAGCGCAATGTTGGTAGTCGTATCAGTGGCAGTCAGTGTCAGGTTGCCAGCGCCGTTAATAGCCGGCATTTTAAACGATGTTGCAAATGTGCCATCACTCTGGCTGTTCAAGGTTCCAACCGTTTGACCTGCCAGAGTAAGCGTGATCGCATCTCCCGCGCCAAAACCGCCGCCATTGACATTAATACTTGTTCCTGCGCTTGCCCTGTCCACATTGTCATAGATGGCAGGGTCGACAATAAGCGTGGTTGTCGCTATCAAATGGCTCGTCTCGCCTATCGCGGCAATCGTGACAGTACCCTGTCCGGGAACACTCGGTACCAATTTTCCTGTACTGAAGTCATCGCCAAAGAAGCATTGCCCTTTCGCCAGTGTAAACTGTCCAGGCTGCTGATAGTTCCAGATAATGTCTACTGTCTCATCTGGCCCGAAGTTATTGCCGATGAATCCAACAATCTGTCCATAAGGCTCCTCACCGTTACATGAAGTATCGGCGTCATTGCAGGCTTGAAGAGTTGGAGGCAAAAACTCGAAAGGTATTGTGGCATGATCTGTGCCGGTGGTACTGACCGCATACAAAATGTAGTGGGTAGTTGGATTGTAGGTATTCGGCAGAGTCATATTAACAGTGAAAACGCCTGCTGTACCAGTTGTGGTGGTTACTTCACCGGTGGCTGGCGTCTGCAAGTAGACATTCACCGTCTCATTCGCCGCGAAGCCGCCTCCATTGATGGTTATCGTTCCTCCAGGAGTATTGAAAAGGTAATTATTTCCAAAAGCCAGGCTAATACCGGGGCCGATGCTCAGTGTACTCGTTGCCTGCAAGCCCTGGCTATCGCTCGCTGTAACGGTATAGCTGCCAGGCCCGGTATTATTTGGAGTAAATGTGGCTGTTGCCTGACCCTGCGCATTAGTCTGGGCCTGGGTCAACTGCTGACCGCCATTGGCATTCCAACTGAGTGTCACACCTTCATTAGCCAGAAAGCCTGAAAGATGGGCTTGCACCTGTTGACCACTGTGAATGCCGCCGGGAGTAATTGTCAACAGCAGAGGTTTGATGCTAAAAAGCGTGACAACATGCAATGGGAAATGGTTTGTGCGAACCACCGTCACAGGATACAAACCGACGGAGAGTCCTGTTGGGACAGTAAATGTAAAATTTAGATAGCCCCAGGGACCCGCTGTGGCTGGTCCTAAAAGTTGCCCTGTAGCTTTCCCCCAGTAAATATTGACGGCTTCGTTTGCCACGAATCCCACTCCGTACAAAGTATTTTTGATGCCCGATTGCCCGGCCATCTGATAGATATGCGGCTGGATGTTTATACCCACCTGAGCTATCAGAGGCGCGCCAGAACCGTTTCCTACGGCAATCAAAACATGATGCCCACCAACAAGATAGCCCGAGGGTATGGTAAAGGGGATCGAAGCGTCGCCGCTAGCATTGGCATAAAAATACAAGCTAGTTTGACCGCTAATGGTATCGAAGAATAATTGGACGGCTTCGTTCGGCTCAAAACCTCTTACCGTCACTGTGACGGCTTCTCCTGGATAGGCAGCCGTTTGGGGAAGCGAGATCAGCGGCACAATCGAAAAAGCAGCAGTGGCTCTGATATTTCCCTGCACTGCTGTGATACCATACGAGCTTGCCAACTTGTCAGGAACAGTGACAGTGGTGGATGGCAGGTTGCCACTGGCGTCTGTGGTGGCTGTGGCAAGCAGGGTGCCGGTGGGGCCACCGAGGTAGAGCGATAACGGCTGACTTGCCGCGAAGCCTTGTCCGCTCACCGAAATCGTCGCGCCGGGTTGGCCGATCGGCGCGGAAAGCTTGATGGTGGCGTTGCCGCTCGCGTGTGCGGCGTGGCTAATGGAGAGGACTGCCGGAACAAGTGCGGCCAGCAGCAAGACCGCGAGAACGATCAGGGTAGGCCAACGAAATACTTTTCGCATACTCATCACCTTTGATTATGTTTCATAAATACAACCAGAGGATGCTCAAATACACAAAGCATCAAGCGGTATTTACTCAGTATAAAGGGAAGAAACGGTATTTCTACCTAAAACGCTTTAAGATGTGGTTGCAAAAGGCGACGCAGGGTTGAGATTTCTCAATCTTTGATGGCTCTATAAGCTCATCTTGCGGATACCTCAACTTGTCTGTTATATTGGAGGTAGCTTGATAAGAAATGAAGATAAGAAATGGCGATAACGAGTAATGGGGACACAAAACGCCGGTAAAGATCCGGGAGCGCAAATGAAGAACGCGGAGACAGGCCAGAAGCCTCAAGAGCGTTCTACTGTGCCGCTCTATAACAGGCAACAGATTCAGGCAAGCAAATACAAAATGATCCAGATTCCGTGGTGGCTGCTGCCTCCCATCGGGTATATAGCCACGTTCCCTCTGGTTGGACTGGCCCTCCTGATACCGTTTGGTTTGCGCCACCTGGGGATATACGAGGCTTTCCTGGATACGCCGCTGGTGTTGGTCACGCTCATCATCGCGTTGATCTGGGGAACAGAGCCGGCTGTACTTTCTATCCTGCTCGGCACGCTGGCCTTTGATATTTATTTTCTTTCGCCGACGCCCATGCTTATTCATGGTTGGGGCGCATCGCTGCCGCTCATTCCTTTCGTGCTTGCCGAGATCATCATGGTTGTACTCGCCGCCCAACGCGAGCGCAGCCGGCGCTATGTGCTATTCGCGCAACAGGATCTGGAAGGTTACGCCGGTGAACTGGAGCGACTCAATGCTGAACTCAAGCAGGCCAATCAAGACCTTGAGAAGGCTGATAAGTTGAAAGATCAGTTTCTCTCGATGGCATCGCACGAACTCAAAACGCCAATTACCAGTATTCAAGGTCAGGCGCAACTGGGGATGCTGCGCCTCAAAAAGCTGGGCGAACTGCCATCTGAGCTTGTGCCAGTGCGCACTTCCTTAGAGCGCATCGATCAGCACACCCACCGCCTGAACAATTTAGTCGAGGACCTGTTAGATTTGAGCATCCTGAGTTCCGGCAAGACTGCCTTGCGCGCTACCGATTGCGACCTGGCCGCAGTATGTCGTGAGGTCATCACAGAACAACACTCCCTCTCCGGTCGCGCGATTGAGCTAGAGCTTCCCGCGTCACCTGTGGTGGTGCAGGCCGATTGCGAACGCCTCAGCCAGATTGTGACGAATTTAGTCACCAATGCCATTAAATATTCACCGGAGAACAGCGCCGTACAGGTGCGGGTATCCCAATCCGGTGATAAAGCCATGATACAGGTGCATAATGAGGGATCGCCCATCCCACAGGAACAGCAGGCCAATCTTTTCGAGCCATTTTACCGCACGCCCGATGCGCAATCCTCGTCAAAGAAAGGATGGGGCCTCGGCCTGGCTATAAGCAAAGAGATTGTTGAGCGGCATAACGGGCATATTCAGGTAGAATCTTCCGAAGGACAGGGTACCACTTTCACTATCGAACTGCCTTACCAGCATAAACCGACTGATGAGACAACTGCCACAGATGCAACGACTTCGATAGAAGAATAACAAAGCGCTGAGGAGATGCCCATGAAACTGACTCCTAAAGAACAGGATCGCCTCACTATTTTCACACTGTCGGAACTGGCGCGCAAACGCCGCGCCAGGGGAATCAAGCTGAATTATCCCGAAGCGGTGGCGCTCATCAGCGATGAGGTGATGGAAGAGGCGCGAGCGGGACGCAGCTATGACGAGGTGGTGGCGCATGGTATGTCGCTGCTGAGCGAAGATGACGTGCTGGCAGGCGTGATGGAACTGGCGGAGACGCTGTACATCGAGCCGCTCTTCGATGATGGCACAAAGCTGATTGTGTTGCGCAACCCGATACGCCGCACTGCCGCATCTACGGACGAGCCAGCGCGCGTCATTTCTGCCGCCTCGCCAGAGACTATTGTCATCAACGCGGATAGACCCACTCTCATGCTGACTGTGACCAACACATCTGCTCATCCGGTGCAAGTCACTTCGCACATGCCATTCTGGGAGATTAACACGCGAATGCAGTTTGACCGCGAACAGGCTCGCGGCTACCGGCTGGACATTCCGGCGGGCGGCGCGCTGCGCTGGGAGCCTGGAGAGACGAAAGAGGTGCGACTATGCCGTTTGAAATGAGCCGCGCGGAGTACCACACGCGCTACGGTCTGACGACGGGCGACATGCTACGCCTGGGTGATACCAGCCTGTATGTGCGCATCGAACGCGACTATAGCTCGTATGGCGACGAGGTGCTGGCAGGTTTTGGTAAGACGGTGCGCGACGGGCTGATGGCAAATTCGCGGCTGGGGCGCGAGAGCGAACTTGATCTTGTGCTAACCAACGCCATCATCGTTGATCCGGCGCTGGGCATTATCAAGGGCAATATCGGCATCAAAGAGGGGCGTATTGTGGGCATTGGGCGGGCTGGCAATCCCGATATTAGCGAAAATATCGATCTGTTGATCGGCACCAGCACCGCTGTGCTGCCCTGCGACGGGATGATTGCCACACCAGGCGGCATCGATAGCCATGTTCACCTGCTCAGCCCGCGCCTGTTTGTCACCGCTCTGTCGTCGGGCATCACCACCTTCGTCGCCATGGATGCCGGGCCGATGTGGAACGTGGGCGTCAACCCCGATTTCTTCATCCAGCGCATGTTCGAGACGTTCGAGGATGTGCCGATCAACGTGTGTTTCCTGGCGCGCGGGTGCAGCAGTCGCCCACAGGGATTGATAGCGAGCATCGAGGCCGGGGCAGGCGGCTTGAAAATTCACGAAGATCTGGGGGCGTTTCCCGCCGTGATTGATTGCTGTCTCTCAGTGGCGGAACAGATGGATGTAGGGGTAGCCATGCATACCGACGGGCTAAACGAAGCGATGGAATTGAGCGACACTATCGCCGCCATCAACGGACGCGCCATTCACGCCTATCACGCGGAAGGCGCGGGCGGTGGTCCCTGCGACCTGCTGGAAATCGTGGCGCAACCCAACGTCATCCCCTCATCAACCAACCCGACCATCCCTTTTACCATTCATACGCACGCTGAACATCACGATATGTTAATGACCGTGCATGGCCTGAATCCGGCCTTCCCGGAGGACATCCTGGCGGCGCGCCATCGCCTGCGCCCGTCAACGATGGCCGCCGAAACGCCCCTGCATGACCTGGGAGCCATCAGCATCACTGCCTCGGACTCGCTCGGCATGGGGCGCATAGGAGAGACGATCACGCGCACCTGGCAAATGGCGCACGCGATGCAGGCGCAATCACAATCCGCATCAGGCGTGACAGACGCTAACGAGCGCGTGCTGCGCTTCCTCGCCAAGTACACCATTAATCCCGCTATCGCACACGGCCTCTCGCAACACGTCGGAACGCTCGAACCAGGCAAACTGGCCGATATTGTCCTGTGGCGACCAGAGTGCTTCGGCGTCAAACCCAATCTGGTAATTAAGGGCGGGATGCCAGCCTGGGGCGCACTCGGCGACGGCAACGCTGCCGTAGAAGCGGCAGAACCGCAAGTCTACGGCCCCCTGTTTGGCGGCAGAGGGCAGGCGGCGGGCGCGCTCTCCATCACCTTCGTCTCACAGGCATCCCTGGACGCCGGCCTGAGCAACCGTCTCAGGGGCAGGCGGCAGTTGCAACCTGTGCGCCAGACACGCACCATCGGCAAGAAGGATATGCTCTTCAACAACGCTACGCCGCCCGTACATGTTCACCCCGTCACGCACGAAGTGACCATCAACGGCGAGAAGGTGGGTATGGAGCCTATGCAACGGGTGCCGTTGAGCCGGTTGTATATAGTGTCCTGAGGATATAGTAGCAACGCCCTTTGATGAATTTTGACAACCGAATGGGGCTATATCTGGAAATGACCACCCCTGTCCTGATGAACATTTCTCATCAAAATTGGGAATGTCATCCTTCGCTTCGCTCAGGATCTCAGTGGTCGGCATATCAGATCCTTCGCTTCGCTCAGGATGACAACTGCTTACCGATTGTGAGCGTGAAAATTCATCAGGATACGACGCCCACCCCTACCATCATTACGAGGTGCTAGACCTGGCCTCCGCAGGCGCGATCGCCACCGGGCGGCTAATAACCAGTCCAACGACATCGACGAGCAAGGCAACGGCTGCCAGGATACAGAATAGCAGGGTTTCCGGCAGGTTAATACCAAAGAGAGCGTCCAGAGAATAGTTGCCAGGACCGATGATGCCGATGGCGGTACTTATAGCGAGCAGTATTAGAGGGAACTCAATGCCGCGTTTGCTGTTCCAGAAGCCGTTTTTCCAGTGGCTTTTGGCAATCGCCATGAACATGGCCCCAAACATACCTGCTGCTCCCAGGGGCGTCAAGAAGCCGAATGCGATGGAGAGACCGCCACCAAACTCTCCCAGAAGAGCCATTCCGGCCCAGAGTGGCGCGGGTTTTAGCCCCAGTCTCTTCTGCATTTGCAATGTTCCGCTAAAACCATTGCCCCCGAACCACCCGAAGAGCTTTTGCGCTCCGTGCGCGGCAAGCGTCAATCCAGCAACCAGCCGGAGAATAAGTAAACCTGTGCTAAGTGAAATAGCCATTAATCGTGTTCCTTTCAAAGCAAAAAAATATATTAAGAATAACTGGTTACTGAAAGTTTCCATTCTGAAGTAACTTTCTATACGGTAATTATACTTAAAACGAGTGCCACTATGCAAACGACAAATTCGTTGGTAGTACCTGTAGCAATTTGGGCATCGAGAGCGACATAGAGAATGAGATCTCAACGCACCGGGTTGTATTGTTCAAAACACCCGGTGAGGAAAGAGGAAAAGGGATGTATTTCCCTCTATCTAAAATGAGCCAGGATACATCAGAAGCTTCTGATTCGCCATCCGAGCGACTGTATGCGCTCCATGCGCCAGCTATCTTTGCCTATGTGCGCCTGTACGTCGCCTCGCGCGAAGTGGCTGAGGACCTTGTAATCGATGTCTTTCTTTCAGCGCTCGAACACGCTTACCTGTTGGCACGCAGCGCGGAGACCCAACGGGCCTGGCTACGCAAGACGGCGTATTACAAAATTATCGACTATTATCGATTACAAAATCGTCGCCCGTCGGTTAGCCTGGAGTACGTTGCGAATACGCTGTACGAGAACGAGGCGCTCTCACCGGAACAATCCGCCTTACAGCGTGAGTCATATGAACAGGTTGTGACCATTGTGAAGTCTTTATCGACGTTCCAGCAGCAAGTGATACGCCTGCGCGTTGTCTACGGCCTGCGATGCCATGAGATTGCCGCCGTGCTTGACAAAAAAGAAAGCACGGTGCGCACAGCACTGGCGCGCGCGCTCAACGCGATTCGCACACTCTATGAGAAAGAATAGGAAGGAGAAATGCGCTATGCCACACCAGGAAAAGCGTTTCACTGCCCGCCGTGTAGATGCACAGTTTGAACAATTCGCGCGGGTAGCTCCCCAACTACCAGACACACCAAACAACCATGTAGTAGAGAGCCTGCAAACAATATATGGCGCGCACATACATCAAGAGCAGCAATCGATTGACCGGATGCGCCAGTGCCTCTCGCTTGCTGTTGCCGCCGCTCAAAAAGAGCAGCAAAACGTCAGGGATGAAAGTAGAGTTGCTCTGCCTGAAACAACAAACGCGCCTGAAAAGCGCACTCCGTCACGGTTAGTCCAACCGCGCCATCGCCAGCTCAGGATTTTTGAGCAAGCAGTGGCCGTGTTTCTGGTACTGGCAATTGTTGCTGGCTGGTTCGCTGTTAGCCACCTGTCTCGCTCATCCAACGCTGCATTTAGCGACGCCGACGCGCGTCCGCTCGGCGAGCCAATATCTACAAGCCGGGGCAATTTTAGCAGTGTAGAAGAATGGTCGCCTGATGGCCGTGCATTCGTTTTTTTGCAAGTCGATTCACAAAAGCACATTCTGGAAATGCACATAGTAGATATCGCCAGCAGACGCTCAACCGTCTATCCCGTGCTTGATTCTTCCTGGATACCTGCTTTGAATTTGTATGATCCCTTTGGAATCCTCATGGGGCGCTACCTGCTAGCCGAACGCGCTCAAGGGCAAAATCAGGCGACAATGGTAATCTGGGATATTACCGGGCGACGTGCCATCACCACGCAAACTGTACCCGCGCAGATTGGCGCAGGTGGTCAGGTACTGGCCCCCTGGATTGTGTCTTCAGATAACGAACAGAAGCTTGCCGTGTTTGCGCCCGACGGAACCGTCTCTATCTGGGATGTCGCAAGCGGGCGGAAACTTGTCACCTGTGAGGGTAAAGCCTCGTATAGTATACGCCCCGTTCCTCCTACTTTTCGCTGGTATAACCATGACCGATCTCTGCTGTTTCTCAACAGGCAAAACGGCGTGATTGAGGCGTGGGATGTAAATACAGGGGTACGTTTATTCAACCTGCACGACGCCAGCAAAAAATATATTGCTCCGGTAGTTTCGCCAGATAACAAATACCTGGCTCTGACTACAGGACACCAGCAAACAGTAGGTAACGTGACATCTTTTATTGCTGACGCACTGGAGATTCTGGATGCGCATTCCGGCCAGGTACTGCATAGCTACCCGCTACATATGCCGACCAGTACAGCGGCAACATTTGCCTGGCTATCTGACAGCCAGCGCCTTGTAATGACGTATACGAGCGGTGGTAATTCCAACACTTCATCCTCCTATCCTCAGGCGCAGATATACGTCTGGAACGTATTCACCGGGCAGAAAACGTTTGTGACTTCCTACTCTCAGGCTGAGTTTACCTGGACAACACCTGATGGCCGCTACCTGATCCTGGGCGGCCCTGATGGCCTCTCTATGCAGATATGGCAAACGAGTAACGGTCGCCTCGTTGCTACAATAGCAACGCCAGGCATATACGCCAGAACCGATTCGTTCTCTGCGCTAGACAACCAGTACATCGTCATAGGCCAAAAAGGGGATTTCGATATCTGGGATATTGCCACCGGGAAGCTATTGTATAAATATCATGGTACTACGCCCTTTTCCATTACCGGCGTAGACGGGAGCAATGTCTTCTGGTCCCCCGATGGAAAGTACCTGACTATGCTCGCAGGAAAATCTCCCGCCATCGGTGATGGCGTCCTGTCTATCTGGCGTATGCTGTGATTTGTCTGAATTCTTGTCCTGCTTTGTGATGCATAAGCGTGGGCAGGACACTCGTTCGTGGTCTGCGCCGCGCCTGACGGCGAGTGCCGCTCTTGACGATCCACCATGAATATGCTATCACTTTGATATGTGCCGGACAATCGGCACCGTAGATGGCAGGAGGCATCCCGATGCACGCACCAGATGACAGCACCACGCCCTTGCAGTCCCTCATGAGACGCACGATGTTCCCATGGGAGTACCGCCACCTCCGTGCAGTTGCGAGCGTGCGCTTTGCCGCCGGCGGCTTTACTCTCGCCCTCGGCCTCGTTTTGCTCTCTCTCGGTCGTCAGGCGGAAACTGGTCAAGATCGGCGCAAATGCTACGGGTTGGCAGCGTGGTTCCTGGTGCTTGCGCCGTTGCAATTCTTTGGCGGCTATATGGAGATGAAGATGGCTCACTCAGCATGACAGTTCCAACCTCGCCGGTTCCTTCAAACGCTGGGGACGGCAGCCGTGAAGATTTCTTGCGCGCCGGTGCGGGTGTCGTTCCAGAAAGGGTGAACGAAGAGGTTATCGGCTGCCAGGCCCTGGTAGTCGCCGATGAATTGCGAACCGAATGAGTCAACAGGCGCGTCTACGGTGGAGTCCCAGCTTTGCGTCGTGACGCGCTCGTTTTTAAGGAAGGTCGCGCCATGATCGCGCGACTGCGCAAGATAGACATCGATCATTTTGTGCGCCGGGTCGAGGCGCGTATCGAAGAAGGAGATGCTGATGACGCCATCGGGTGCGACGGCCATCTGCGGCTGGAATTGCTCTTCGCCGTTGCGCAATGGATCATCGTTCACGCGCAGGGGCGCTGACCATGTTCGCCCGCGATCGCTCGACGCGCTGAATAAAATATCGGCATCGCCCGTTGCTTTATCCGACCAGGTGACGTAAAGCTGGCCCGTGCGTGGATCGCAGGCGAAGGCGGGCAGCGAAAGATTGCGGTAGGTTTCGGGCGGGAAATAGCCATCGATGTCAGAAATAATGGCAATGGATACAGGCTGCGTCCAGGTCGTGCCGCCATCGGGCGATGTTACTACAAGCTGCCTGTCGGGAATGGCGTTTCCAGCTTGCACAACGGCTGAATAGGAGTTCAAATAGGCCACCGCCAGCGTGCCATCCGGCATGACAACGGGCGTCGCGCCAATGGCTCCATCGCACCTCGTCGAATGGGTCGGGCGATCAGGCAGCGGGTTTGCGCAGAACGGCGCGTTCCCCTCGATAAATTGTGGCGTTGAAAAGGTGTTACCGCCATCGCTTGAGCGCGAAAACGCCACTTCCTCTACACAGGGATTGCCCGCTCCACAATCATTCCCATAATCGTAAGACCAGACAACATAGATGTCGCCGCTGTGCGGCCCGTTCGTCTGGTCAACGGTGATCCAGGGTTTATCGTTGAAGACCTGATTTTCGTTGCTCTCAAACACGCTGACGGGATTGCCAAAGGTCTTGCCGCCATCGATGGAAGTAGAAACCGCGACGCCGCTTAACCCTCCATGCGCTTCGTACAGTACCAGGGCATAAACATTGTTGCGCGTGCCGAAGGCAAAGCTAATATCAGAGGTAAGCGTGAAGCGCTGCTGGAAGCCAGGCAGGAGGCCGCCATCTGTCCAGGTGCAACCGCCATCAAACGAGGCAAAATAGCCGATCTGGAATTGATAGCGCTTAGGGTCGGTGAAGAATTTGGTGCCACCCACCAGGTTGAGCGGATTGCGCAGATTCTCAGCCAGCATGGGTTCGCTATGCGCCAGGTAGCTATCGTGGCTTACGCGCACATTGGCAAACGGCGCTTGCGGATGCTGCCCCAGTTGCACGCAAGCCCCACCGCCCGCCAGGCTATAGCCACTCGTCGCTGAAGGAGCGGGTGTTGGGCTGGATGCAGGATGGTTGCTATCCTGGCTGCACGCAGACAACACAAGCGCGAGCAGCGAGAGCATCAACAACCAGTGGATAAGCAATGGTGGAGTTTTGCGCACGTCTTCGGCTCCTTCGCGGCGCGGTCTATTTGACATTCTGTAAAGAGAGACGCGCAAAGCAGGCGAGTATTGCAAACCTGTCTTTAAAGGCAATCTATCCTTTAAGGTGATGTGTGACTCTCTCCCGACATT
>DASTKD010000085.1:0-9668 GCA_035716135.1 Ktedonobacteraceae bacterium | reverse complement strand
GTGACGACCTGACCGCTATCCATGTTAAGCGCGTAGAGTGTATCGCTGGAGATAGCATACACCGTGTGGCCGCCGACGACTGGCGAGCCGAAAATGTTCCCGGAAGCCTGCCAGCCCAGGTGCATCTTCCCGTTTGCGTCTGCGCTGACCTGGCGCACCCCGTCCGTGCAGGGAATAAAGATCGTCGAGCCGACTGTGGCCGTGCCGCCAAAGGAGCGGCACACGTCCTGCACATCGACCTGTCCGCCAATGCCGCCAAGTGCATTGGCGTGCAGGACATATCCTTTGCCGGATTTGCCTGCCGCGAAGACGAAATTGTTTGGGAGCAACACAGGTCCCTGTGATCCCATGTCCACATCGCCCGCGTTTTCCTCTGCCCACGCTGTAGGAGCGAAAGCATCTAACAGTTTCAGTGTGGGCGAGAGCTTCAGGATGGAGTCGCTGTGATCCCACTCTCCCGATGTGACCTCGCCGTTGCCAACCGAGACGAAGAGGTTGCCATCCGCATCCACGCTGGCTCCCGGTGTGGCCCAGATGCCCCCCTCGCGGGTCGTTGGCACGCGGTAGACGAGCAACGCTCCCTGACCATCGGTTCTTGAAGCGACCACGCGACCAATATAATCGGAACAGTCGCCATCCAGGCCGCCATAGGGGATATAGACCATGCCGTTAGCCAGTGTGAGCGCGCCACGCTGCTGATGCGCGCGCGGGTCCATGCCATCAGTATCAACCGAGCGGCGTACTTTCAGCTGTCCATTTGTGACATCCACTCCTACCAGGATGTGCGCTGGCCCGCTGATCTCGGCAACTGCGTACACCAGACCAGTGGCGGGATCGTACACGGGCGTGCCAGTAATGCCTAACGGGTCAATATTGCCGCAAGGGAGCGTGGATAGTGGCACGGGTGTGCCAACATTGGTGCGCCATTGCACATTGCCTGTCGCCGGATCGAGCGCGTAGAGGGAGTCTCCCTCGGTCGCAACGATGACACGATTGCCGACCACCAGCGGCTCCGCATAGACCGCTCCATCCAGTTGTTTTGCCCAGTTTTTGCTCAAACTTTGCGGGTCGGGCGTACTGGCGATATACCCTGTGCGCTGGTTATCACGATGATAGGTAGTCCAATCAGTCGTATTCCCTGATGGCACAGTTCCCGTAGCGCTCGACTGCGCGGTCGCTGTTAATGCCAGGGGAGTAATGGGTGGCGGAGGAGCCGATGTGCTATCACCACAGGCAGCAAGAATTATCATCAGAAGTAAACCAGGTCCCGTCCACTTTATGTAGTAGCCGGAACCCTGCCTCAAATAGCGCTTTTGCTGGCGATGCAACAAAGAGAAGAGGAGACAGATGAGCGCGATGCTCGACGATACGGCCACGAATGCCAGAGCGAATGTATCGATCATAGTGCGTTTATCCTATCTTTCCAGATCATTGTCCATGTATCCCTGTAGATAACTTATAGCTATCTGGCAACCCCTCCCGGCTCTTACAGTCTACAATGGTTCGCCAGAATTTGGATAGTGCAGGCGGTAAGCAATTGTACCGTCAGAAAAATATTACATCTCAAGGGATGAAGCATGGCAGTGACAGTTCGCCATGCTTCTTAGCGTGATCGGATGGACGGCTTAAACCTTTTTCTGCGTTTAATGAGCAGCGCCGCTCCTCCTACACCCAGCAATAAGGCTGCGCCTCCTAAAATAAGTGGCAATCTGTTACCTGTGCCATTGCTTTGACGAGCCGGTAATGCGTTCAGGTTCGTATTTTGCCTGCTTTGATCGACTTCAACTATTTCGGGTGTGAGCGCCGCGTGGGGCGCATGTGTGCCACTGGCGCTGGCTGTTGGCGAATGCGCGGGTGAAGCTGAGGCCGTCGGGGATGGCGCGAATGCGGGTGAACCGGCTACCTGAGCCGAATTGGGGTTCATTTGCAGCGCGGATTCGTCAACCGCCTCAAAATCTGAGCCTGGAATGCTGTTCAATGCGTGCAGGTCATCGTTGTTCCAGCGATTGTCTGCGGTGCCTGAAAAGAACCAACTGCTGCCATTATCGGCCACAATCATGCCGTAGTGTTTTAAGGCGGTTAAGATGATTTGATTGGTACGCGAGAACGAGGAGATATTGACGCTGGCCTTCAAACGCAAGCGCAGACCCATCGGTGGCAAGTTGGGATTGTTGCTCGAAGAGGCTTGATGGCGCGCAGGCCAGAGGAAGGTATCTTGCGTCTGGTTGGCGGTAAAGCGCAGGGCGTGGTTGATGACTCCGGCAGCCACCTCGTCGTAGTTGACCAGACCCGGCAGAATGGGTAATCCTGCGGCGTCGGCTGATGTCCAGGTGGCGGGCCGCAGCGCGTCGGAGTTCAGGTTCCAGACCGCGCCACTGCCCGCGTGCCAACTGCCATTGCTCTGCGGGTAACTGGCGTACATCTCATATAATTTGCAGGTGCCGCTATCGATGACCAGCACATGGCGGTCTCCACTACTTTGCGAGCCGCCTTCAATGGGCGTGTTTGCCGGTATGGGATACGGTCCGGGGTCGCTCTCACTGGCATAGTCAAAACTCACCAGCACGGATGGCTGGCTGCCTGGCACGACCACATACGGAAAACCAATTGGCCCACCATTATAAAGACCTGCGCCAAAATCGGGATGTAAGTGGCTGCTAAGCCCGATAGCCGCCACAAAATTCGCCGAATTTGGATGAACGGGCAGGCGAGAAACATCATAGTTCCAGACATTATTGGCCGGAAAAATGGAACAGCCGCCCATCGTATTTGCATTGTACAGGCTAGCGGCTCTGGCTGTTGCCTGTCGCTGCGCGAGATTTACTGTAAAGAGGATAAGAATTAAAGAAGTCAGGATGAGAGTACAGGCGCTGGTACGTATGAGTTTTAAACGCAATCGGACAGACCCCCTTTTTCGAGGTGGCAAGGAAACATGTATCTATTGCAGTATCCGGGAACATAATATGAGACTTGAAGGCGTTGCACAATGCGGCATGTGGCAGAAGAGGCTGAAAGTACTGTGAAGCGGTTAAGATCAAGAGGGTAGAACAGCAGATGGGACACGTGACGCCCGCGCAGGCATCACGTGTCCCATCTGCTTCTCGTGTTTAATTTATTGCTGGTAATGTTCGACGATCTCTGGATCGCGCACCTTCGCCTCTTCGGGGCTGAGTCCCGCGTGGCGGCGCGCTCGTCGCTGGCGCAGCAGGTCCCAGCACTGATCCAGGCTGACTTCGAGTTGCTTCATACGCGCGCGTTGTTCGTCGTCCAGCCCGACGCCCTCGGCGTGCTGCGTCAGTTCGTGTTCTTCCTGTACCAACTTCTCGATGTGTTGAAAGAGTTCGGTATCGTTCATGGTCAACTCCTTATTTTCCCTTTGACAAGATATTCCCACACTTTACCACTGATATTCTAACCAATAGTTGGCAAGAGCGCAATGCAGAGAATGATGCATATTATTCCCAATCGCCGGTCGTCAAATTGACGGGCAGACCCTCTAATTGCATGATTTTAAGCGCGTTGGTGGTCGGACATGGTCCCTCGCGCAGCCTGTAATCGAAAACCATGTGTCCTTCGATGACCTCTTCGCGGAAATGGTAATTTTTGATGCCGGGCAGCCTATCCTCCAGCTTTACCAGTTCTAAATCATGGGTCGAGATCACGCCCAGGCAGTTGCGCTCGGCCAGTGCGGAGATGTACGACTCGCTGCCGATCAGCCGTTCGCGGTTATTGGTACCCTTGAAAATCTCGTCGATCAGGAAGAAAAGTGGCATTTCCTGCCGTTGCTCGCCCGATTCGACGGCGCTGAGCAAGGCCCTCAAACGTCTAACTTCAGCGTAAAAGTACGAATAGCCATCGGTCACGGAGTCGCTGATCTTGATGCAGGTGAACAGTCGGAACAGGGATGTATGCAATACACGGGCGTTGACAGGTCCGCCCGTGTAAGCCAGGCAGAGATTGATGCCCAGGGTGCGCAAAAAAGTGCTTTTGCCCGACATGTTGGAGCCGGTAATGATGGCGATTTCCCCCACTTCCGGCATGGAGAAGTCATTCACCACCTTTTGTTCTACTGGCAGTAGTGGATGCCCCAGTCCGCTTGCCTGCAAAACAGGCTGTTCATCGCGCGTCGCACACTCCGTTACCTGTGGCAATGTGTATTCCGGGTTGAGGTAGGCAAAGGTTGCCAGCGAATGCAACGCCTCAAGCTCGAACCAGGCGTCCAGCCAGAGCGGCAGGCGGTCAGCAATTCTATCTCTGTACTGGTTGAAACGATAGGCGAAATAGAAGTCCCAGGGAACCAGCACATTGACGACGATCCACAATAGCATGTTCTTCTGGAGAGAAACTGCCGCCGCCACACGCGCTACTTTGTTCAAAAGCGTTGATGGCTTCGACGACTGTTCCGCGAAAAAAGGCCGGCACAACTCTTTCAGGTTGGTATGGCTACCATAGCGATAAGACTCCAGGTACTCGAAAATCGCGCTTAGATATACCAGGCTGTCGCTGATGAAATTGGCATCTTCAAAGGTATCGCCGCGCTGACCTTTCGTGACGAACAGGTAGATGATGTTCAATAACAACGTAATGATCCACAATGGAGGAATGAGCGCGAAAAGGTTGAGTATGAACAGCGTGATAGTGCTGATCGATAGCGCCAGCGAGCCAAAGAGCAATGGCAGAAGCGCGGGCGTTGCCCTCTGTTGGTTCAGCCAGTTGAGCAACCTTTTCCCTTCCCATAGCTGGCCCTGGTTACGCGCGGCCAGCTTCGATTTTATCGAAACCCTGTCGCGGAAAAGGGTGAGCGGGGCCATTTCTGCAATGAGCGTCTGCCTTTTTTGAATGATCCGCGTATCCGGCGTTGTCGCCAGCAGCCATTCGCGCAGGCGCTGGCTGCCTTCGGCGGAACTGGCCGTATCAAGTAACTGGTGCAGCGAATGCCTGCCGGTAATATCCAGATCGATTTCGAAGGGATGCTCCTGGCGAGCATCATTGAAACGAGGCGGTGGAATACGTTCCCAGTCGAGGCGTATGCGTGCCACCTGGGTTAATTTGATACGCATCAACATGGTATGCCGCGTGATGCTGCGGTTGAGGCGCTGGTGAAAATAGACCGCGATGCTGAAGACGATGATTGTGACTATCGCGCATAGTATGAGAAGCCACCAGCCCACCAGGAAATAGGCCAGGACGCTCAAACCCGCGCCGCTAAAAAAAATAGCAACGCGCGTCCAACCCAGACGATTGCTGCGACCATCCAGCACATGCAATCGTCTTTGCAATCGTTGTACCTGTCGCTCGATGGCTTCCAAACGCTCTTGTTTTTCGTTCAAATGGATTTCTTTGCTTCCTCACCGTTTTTCTCTATTATAGCCGCTCCCGTCTAGATAGCCTTGCCTTTGCGCGCCAGTTCCTCCCGGTAATCTGCCATCACCGCTTTATGTTCTGGTGAGCGCAGGCAGTCCTCCATGTTTTCCACCATACCGTTCAGGAGTGTGTCAAAATCCTGATCGAAGGCGTGGTCGATCTGATGTTTAGTGTGCTTGAGGGCGGTGAATGGAATAGCCAGCAGTTCGTCAGCCAGTGCTAGAGCGCGTTCCTCTAAATGTTCGGGTTCGCATACCTCGGCCAGCAAACCCATAGTCAGGCCCTCCGAGGCAGTGAAGCGCCGACCGAGCAGACAGAGTTGTTTAGCCGGACCAGCGCCGAGAATCTGGGCAAGGCGCATGGGTCCTAGCGCGGCCACCACTCCCTCTTTGACGGCGGGGATGCTGAGAATGGCGTTGCTGGCAGCGATGCGCAGATCGCAGCCCAGCGCGACTTGCAGACCACCACCCAGGCAGTAGCCCTGGATGGCGGCGACGGTGATGGCGTCCAGCGTTGCCAGCGTACTGACGCCCTTTTCCCAGGTAGCGAACCATTCGCGGGTCAGGTTGCCTTTTGCCAGTTCTTTGGTATCGAGACCGCTGCAAAAGGCGCGTCCCTCGCCGCTCACAATCACTACATGCGTTTCGCTGCTCTGCGTTAGGTATTGCGTAGCGGTCACAAGGTCCTGCACCCATGCCCAGTTGGCGGCGTTGAGCGCGTCCGGGCGATTAAGCCGCAGGCGCGCCAGGTGTCCGTTCACTTCGCAGCGCATTGTCTCAAGCTCAAGTGTTGCCATGCTGACCTCTTCTAGAGATTTGTGAGTCCGGTAGATCGAGACGGCTGATGCTTTCGCTCTATGGTGTAATAGCGATGACGCGCAGCGGGCTGCCTGAGCCGTTGACGATTTTGAGCGGCGCGGCGATCACGATTGCGCCGGTGGGAGGCAACATGTGCAGGTTCATCAGGCTGGTCAGGCCAAATCTGCCCGCGCCATGCATGAAGGTATGGCTGGGAAAGGCCGGATCGAAGCCGCCCGCCTGCCCGGCATCGGTGCCAACGGTTTCGACGCCCACGCCCAGAATATCGCGTTCCTTTGCCAGGAATGCCGAACATGAAGGATGGAAGCCGGGCGAGTGGGATGAACCATCCCCCTGAATACCCAGGAATTCTTCGCGCCCCTCATGCTTGCTCCAACCCGTCCGTACCAGTAGCCACGCGCCCACAGGCAGGCGTCCATGTTCGCTCTCCCACTGCTCAACGCGCTCGATGGTCAGCAGGAAGTCCGAGTTTTGCTGCACGTCGGCGCTTACATCAATGATGCAGGCCGGACCCACAAACTTGCGCACAGGAATGGTATCGGTGGCATTGTTGGGTAAATCTTTGCCCGTAATCCAGTGGATGGGCGCGTCGAAGTGCGTGCCGGTATGCTCGCCCAGGTTCAGCACGTTCCAGTACCAGGCCGGCCCGCGTGTGTCGTAGCGCGAAATTTCGCTGAGCGTCAGCCCCGGCGAGGCCGCAAATATGGGCGGTAGATCAATGACGGGGGTGTCTGGCCCCAGAGGCGAGGTGAGATCAATCACTTTGAGTCGACCGGAGTTTAGTTCATCGATGAGTTGAGACAATACGCTGACTTTGGTATCTGCCATACTGGTTTCCTTTCTACGTCTAAGGATAAGGATATATCAACCCTCGTTATGTGTTTTCATGGCTTCCAGCGCGCGTTTGAACTGGAAGCGGTTCTCAAGCAACGGCAAATCCATGTGAAACGTTTTTGGCCCGATGGCCTCCACTTTAGAGATAATGGTGGTCATAGTGTCGCTTGCCAGGGCATCGCGCGCGCTCCTTGCAAGGCTTTCGGGCGTGTTGGCTTCCATGACCGAGGGAACGCCGGAGGCTCTAGCTATGCCTGCCAGGTCGGTGCCAGTGGCGGTCGCAGTAGGGAAGCCGCCCACGGAGAGCAGGCTTTCGTTATCGAAGACGATGTGTAACAGATTGCCAGGCTTGTAACGCGCCATCGTGCTGAGGGTTCCCAGGTTCATCAGCAGCGAGCCGTCGCCGTCGAGGACGATGACCTTATGTTGTGGCATAGACAGGGCGATGCCCAGGCCCATTGATGAGGCCAACCCCATCGCGTGTTCAAGATAAAAGAAGTTGTGGCGATGCCCGATGGTATACAGTTCGGCGGCTACCGCGCCCATGATGGTGACGACGATACGGTTTTCCAGTTCAGGGTAAATGGCCTGCAAAGCATCAATGCGCAGCATATCTCAGTCCTCCCACATTAATTCGCGCGGTAGTAAAATGGCTACCGGGTGCAGTGACGCTTGCGCGAGTGTCTGCGCGTCCATGATACGCCGTTGGATGTCGCTGGCGTTGTTGAGATGCCACGTATGAATGTTCATGGCGCGCAGGATGGGTTCGGTGACAGCGCCGCCCATCGTTTGCCAGGGGTCTTTTTCGCCAAAGTGTCCTCGATAACTTATAAGTAGTAATAAAGGAATTTTGTACAGAAAGGCCAGCGAGACGATGGGATTGATAGCGGCCAGGAAGCCGTGATTTTGCATCAGCAGCGCCGAGTTGACCCCGGCCAGGTGCGCTCCCGCCGAAATACCGATGCCCTCTTCCTCTTTGGCGAGGCGTACCAACGTCATATCGGGGTCTTCATCGGCCATGCGAATCAGGTGAACGAGCCATGTTTCGGGAAGGGCCGACATGATCTTGATATCGCAGGCTTTGAGCGCATCGTAGATCAGTTGGGAATTAGTGGCTGAAACGGGCATAGAATCCTCCAGGTTGCGTGAAGTCCAAAGGTCGTGCCAGAAAATATTGTACTAACTTTTAGTATAGCACAATGCGCATCCCATCTTTTCAGGTTGCTTCTGCCGCGCGACTTTGTTCGCCTGGGGAGAGATGCTCGTCTTGCTCACTATGCGCATGTGTATGCGGCTGTGCATGGGGTATGATGGCCTTCTTTTTATGATCGACGATGATATGCGTGATCTCCGCCAGCCTTTCGGGCGATAGCTCGGCGAAATGATCCCAGGCGCTCGTCTGCCAGTCATCAACGCTTCTCTCTGCCGGTATCCAGGAGGGAAGGCTTGCTAGCAGGTGATCGGAAAGCGCGTTGACAAATGGTTCGTACATCCGCCGTATATCAGAAAGACGCTGTGCGGCATTCTCTTCATGTGAGAAACGCAGCCCTACCTCGGCGAGGGAGTCGCGCATCCGCGCAAAATCATCCGGGGGAAGACGGTTAAATTTCGGATTCAAAGGCGGCGTGCCATACACCTGGGCAAGATCGACCGCAGCGTGGCGCGCGATGGCGAAGGTGTTACGAATGGTGGGTGTTGAAACGTCTTCAAAGCCGACAATGAGCAGGGCGCAGGTATCCATCACGGTAGTCAGGGCGGCGAGCCAGGACTGGCGTTCGTGCTGTGAGCGATAATAGGTCAGCACAGGGTAGGAAAGATGGCTTTCCAGTAGCTCCGCGCTCCACCGTTCCCAATCGCGCATAAACTGCACCAGCTCCTCAATGCGCTGGGTGCGATAATGCCTGCGCAGCATCTCCGTCGCGCTCGGTGGAGACCCCGCGCGCGCATCCAGCAGGGAGATATTGATCTCCCTTCTCGAAAATGCCTGGTAGATGATGGGGACGTAGCCGATAATCAGCGCCAGAAAACCAAAACCCATGCCTGCCTCTGCCACAGCAAAGAAACGCCCTATGCCACTGAGCGGTGTGACATCTCCGTAGCCCAGGGTGACAAAGGTAGTTCCACTCATGTAGAGATACGTCCCAAATGTTGGTACTCTATCAGGCTCGCGCATTGGTACATCTAATCCCCATTGCAGCAAGGCGAATGCTAGCAGGAGAACTGCTGCCCATAGGATGAGCAAAAGGATCAGCGAAAGTGGCCCAAAATAGCTCAAATAAAACTCGCGCCGGTTTCCCGGACGCATCTTGCGTGCAATGGCCGACCATAAAGCCCACGCTGAGAAATAGAACACGCGCGAAAGCCTGAAACGCCGCGATACGCGGCGAGGCAAGACGATTGACTCGAAACTATCTTGCAGAATGGCAATGAATAAAATGATGCTGAAAATGACTGCAAAGATTCTTATGGATTCTTCCATCGATACCCCTGTTATTGTTTAAGAAAAACGCTCTGAAATGATTCCTATATCATAGAACACGGTCTTGAAGAAACTCATTCCTGTGTATTCTATCATATTCGAGCCTGATCCCAGTACCAACTCTGATATGCAAGTTACCTTGCCGCCTTGCGGCAGCATTAAGGAGAAGAAGT
>DASTKD010000084.1:0-5248 GCA_035716135.1 Ktedonobacteraceae bacterium | reverse complement strand
GCCCAACGTGCTGATCGAGGCATCGGGCAGCATCGGCGTCAATGCTTCAAAATTGCGAGCCGTTGCCTCGACGGGCGTGGATTTCATTTCGCTGGGCGCGTTGACGCATTCCGCGCCCAATTTCGATGTATCGCTGGAATTCGAGTAATATACGGGAGTATTGGGGCCAGGGCGACCCTTGCGGTCGCCCTGGCAATTGCTGATTGCACGGAAATCAAGGAGAAAATAACATGGCACTTCAAACTGCGTGTGCGTCGAGCAAGGAAGAACGCATTTTGCCGCTGCTCTCGCCGGGCGGGCGCGCGCGGCACCAGCAGGCAAAGCGTATAGATAGCATCCCTCTGAGTTACGCGGAGATGCCCGGCGAGGAACTGGATCAGCGTATCGGCGCGGCACGGGCTGCGCTTGGCGAACGGCTGGTGATCCTGGGGCATCATTACCAGCGCGACGAGATCATCAAGTATGCCGATTATCGCGGCGATTCGTTCAAGCTGGCGCAGTTGGCGGCGGCGCGCCCCCAGGCCGATTATATCGTTTTCTGTGGCGTGCATTTCATGGCGGAGAGCGCCGACATTCTCAGCGGGTCGCACCAGCAGGTTATCCTGCCCAATCCTGCCGCCGGTTGCTCGATGGCCGATATGGCGAATATTGCCGAGGTCGAGGAGTGCTGGGAGATGCTGCTGGACATACTGGGCGAGGACGCGGGCATCATTCCCGTGACTTACATGAACTCAGCGGCCAACCTCAAAGCCTTTTGCGGGCGCAATGGCGGCATTGTGTGTACCTCGTCGAACGCGCCAGCCGTCGTCAAATGGGCTTTCAACCAGGGCAAGCGCGTACTGTTCTTCCCGGATGAACACCTGGGACGCAATACCGCGCTGAAATACGGCATTCCTGAGTCGCGCATGTTCGTCTGGAACCCTAAAGACCCGCTGGCCTCGAACAGCGCCGACGAAGAGATCGAGCAGGCGCAAATTATCCTCTGGAAAGGCTACTGCACGACGCACATGCGGTTCAATGTGCAGCAAATCGAGAAGGCGCGCGCCGAATATCCCGGCATCAAGGTGCTGGTACACCCCGAATGCCGCCGCGAGGTGGTTGAGGCGGCAGACCTCTACGGCTCGACCGAGTACATCATCGCGCAGATCGAGAAGGCCCCGGCTGGCAGTCAGTGGGCCGTTGCTACCGAGATCAACCTGGTGCATCGCCTGGCGCAGGAACATCCCGATCAATTCATCTTCTGTCTCGACCCGGTCATCTGCCCTTGCTCGACCATGTACCGCATCCACCCGGCCTACCTTGCCTGGGTACTCGAAGGGCTGGTCAACGGCGAAGTGATTAATCAGGTGAGCGTGGACGAAGATACGGCTCAATGGGCCAGAGTGGCGCTGGAACGGATGCTGGCGTTATAAAACGATGATTATGCTGATCCGGCCATGAGGAGAGTGACAATTTGCTCCACCAGGTCGTATGGAATAGTTCCTGGCAAAGGCGTGTTCTTACAGGTGACAGAGAAGATGTTGTTATACGCATCTGTTATATCTACATGCTCGTCATATCTTGAACCACTTTGGAGGAGATTTTCATGAGTGATACTACAATCAGCGAGCAAACCCCCGCTCCTGATTTCACGTTGCCTGCTGTGGGCGGCGAAGATGTTGTGAAGAATGGGAAGGTACACCTGGCTGACCTTAAAGGCAAAAACGTTGTTTTGTATTTTTATCCAAAAGACGACACGCCGGGCTGCACGAAAGAGGCCTGTAGTTTCCGCGATGCCAACCGCGAGATGCAGAAACGCGGTATCGTCGTGCTGGGCGTCAGCGCCGACAGTGTAGAATCGCACCGCAAATTCGCGGACAAATACGGCCTCTCCTTCCCATTGCTGGCCGATACCGATACGAACGTGAGCCAGCTTTACGGCGTCTGGAAAGAGAAAAACTTCTATGGCAAGAAGTTCCTCGGTGTCAGCCGCGAAACGTTCCTGATCGATAAAGAGGGCATCGTGCGCAAAGCCTGGCATAAAGTCAATGCTGGAGGACACGCTGACGAAGTATTAGCGGAGGTAGACGCGCTGGGGTTGCATTAATTGATGGCATCGCCGCTTAATTGCATAGAAGCCGTTTATCATGAATAATAGGACGATTGGCGCATTTGCTAGAAAGAGCGTCCGCAAACGCGCCCCAATCGTCCTATTATTGTGGTCCTTATAATGATGCGCCCGGAGGAAGAAAATATGACAGCAGAGTTTAATGCCATCAAAACAGAGATGAAAAACTCTCAAACGGCCAGTGTACCCTCGCCGGTTATGGTCGGTGGTGACTCCTGGTTGCAAAAGGCTATGACCGGTCTGGTTTCTGTTGGTGGACAAGACGTGCCGGGACAAATTAACATCCTGGTTGATGTTCACCCGGCGCATAGCGCGTCATCTATGAGTTACTCGATTCTTCTTAGCAGCCCCAAAGCGGTATTTGATACGGTCAATGCGAGCGGCTTCCAGCCCATGCTGCAATCGTTCAAGTTCACTTCGTGAGCAAAAGTGAGAGAGGCGAGGGGAAGCGCCTCACCTCTCTCATGCACAAACACAGCTACTTTTAACCTGCAACGTTGGCGTTGTAACGCAGGATGCGCAATACCGGTCGGTTGCCCTCTTTCGCAAGCGGCAGGTAGACTTCCTGTGTCTGCTCGTTTATAGCGATACTATGGGTATTGACGCCGAAAGTATACGTGCCGATCCATTTAAGCGCGCGCCCGTTCTCTTGAAAGATAGAAATGCCTGCCGCACATGCAACATAGACCAGGTGTAATGAATGGTCTAATGTGATAATGTCAGGATTTAAGGCTACCGACCAGGGGGATTCGGCGATGGTGTGCATTGTCTGCAAATCGACACGTATCAGGCTGGGCGGGTCCTCGTCAACGCAGGCGATGAACGCGATATGCTGGTCTGTATCTATCGCCATACCATGCGGGGTAAGACAGTCATAGGGCAGTTTCATGCGCGTAATCACCTGGCGCGTGGTGGGATCGAACTCAACCAGCCAGGCCGTGCCGGGCGGCGGCAGCAATTTCGGATTGGGATCATCTGGATTGGGCAATTGCTGCACAGCGACGAAAGCGCGGCGCAGGCCGGGGTCGTACTTGACGTGACCTACATCGTCACCCCATTTCCCATCAATGCCCAGCGGGATGCGTCCAACCACCTTATCAGTCAGAGCGTCAATAATCGTCTCATTCTGATTCTTGCGCTCGACGATATTGCTGTCTGGACTGGGAGGATTGCCAGGGTTGGAGACGAATATCAAATGATCGGTCTGGTCGTAGGCCAGGCCGTCGGGTCCGTCATTCGTCTGAAGGGAAATGGGCGCGTACTGTAACGTTTTCTCCTGGATCACATAGACGAGGCTATCAAAAGCGTCGGCGGCATAGACCTTTTGCAGATCGGGCGCGATTACCACGCCTGCCACCTGTGGAATGTTTAGCAGCCCGACCACCTTTTTCTGTATCGTATCAAAGACGACAATATTACCGTCATACTTTGCGCCGGTATCGGGATTAAATTTTGGGTTGATCTGCTGTTCTCTATCGGGACCGGGGCCGGTATGCGCGATGAAAAGCAGGTGTGTTGCCGGGTCCAGGGCCATAAAGTCGAAATGGTCAAAAAGGGTGGTGACACCGGGCGCGAGCGGATTCTGAGGTGTGCGATACGCATCAGGGAAGGCTCCGGGCAGGGGTATATCTCGCTCTATAGTCAGGCGAGTAGTAAGTACCGGGTGCGTAAATTGTGTCACCATACTTGCAAGTAACACCACGAGCAGAGATACCATGCAGGTGCCAGCCACTGCCCAGGCGATGGTCTTTTTATTTCTTATAGAACGATGCGATGTCTTTAGCGCTACCTCAGCCACAATTGCCTCCTCAAAATTCCTCGTATCGCAACGAAATGGTAGGATCGAGTAAGATGCGGTCTCCATGCACGAGAGCGAGTTGATCGACTCGCTGGCCCTCGCAGGTCAGCCCGTTGAGACTTTCGCTATCTTGAATAATCCACGCGCCATCTTTCCAGCGAATAAGGGCGTGGAAACGCGAGACGCGCTGCGATGGGATATGGATGTCGCTGCTGGGGAAGCGGCCAATCGTATACAGTTTTTTGTCGAGCGTATATTCGCCTGTTATCTGGCCGTCCACCTGCGCGACGATACGCGCTTTGATGCGCGCCCTCACTTTATCCAGGTTATCGGTCTTCTTTGCGCCTTTTGCTCCATTTCCAATTCCGTTGCCATTGTGGTGTTCCACAGTACCATGTGAACCATTGCTTCTCTCAACGGACATCATGGCAGTGGAACCGGAGGATGCGCCATTGACATGAGCCAGAACGGGCATACGCGGCGAAGTTGCGAGCGAAATAGCGGCCATGCGAGGCATGGTTGGTGCGTAGATTGAACCTGCAATGGCATCATTCAGGTCTTCGCGGTCCAGGTTATAGCGATTCTGCTCCTCGAGCAGTGAAGCGAACACGCCGCCCAGGCGTTTCAACTCGCGGAATGTACCGCGCTCGGCGATTTGCCCTTGCTGCATAACCAGGATTTCATCGACGTTGCCAAGTGTGCTGAGTCGATGCGAAATCGTTAATACTGTGCGCCCGACGATCAGCGTATTGAGGGCGTGCATGACCTCAGACTCGGCTTCAACATCGAGATTGGCGGTAGGCTCGTCGAGGATGAGAATGGGAGTATCACGCAGGATAGCGCGCGCGATTGCCAGGCGTTGGCGCTGACCCGCCGAGAAATTGTTGCCCTGTTCGCGTACATTAGTATCATACCCATCGGGCAGGTTGGCGATGGTTTCATGGATGTTGGCTTTGATGCAGGCATCGATGATCTCTTCCAGAGGCGCGCCCGGTCGCCCGATCTCCAGGTTTTCGCGCACCGAACCCTCAAAGAGTATCGAGTCTTGCAAAACCACACTGATGTTTTGCCTGAGCATCTCCAGGGGATAATCCGCTATGCTTGTGCCATCGATTTTGATCGAGCCGTGTTCAAGTTCGTAGAAGCGCGGGATGAGCTTGACCAGCGTGGTTTTGCCGCTGCCCGAATAGCCTACGAGGGCCACCTTGCGGCCCGCCGGGATATGCAGTTCGATGCCTTTGAGGACGGGACGATCTTTCGTATAGCCGAAGATGACATTTTCAAAGGCAATATCGCCTTTCAGTTTGGTGGGGCCATGATAGGGTTCTACCGTATCGACTACT
>DASTKD010000083.1:0-4611 GCA_035716135.1 Ktedonobacteraceae bacterium | reverse complement strand
GCTTCTTGCTCCAGCAATTGTTGTTTGCGTGTTTTGCCCCAGCGGTAGCCGCCCATCTGGCCGTTTTCATGCACGATGCGATGGCAAGGAATGGCGATAGCGACGGGATTGGTCGCGCAGGCGTTCGCCACAGCGCGAGCGGCGGTGGGTTGACCGATGGTTCGCGCAATCTGGCTATAAGAACGTGTTTCGCCATAGGGGATGGCCTGCAACGCCTGCCAGACGCGCCGCTGAAAGGCGGTCGCCTGCACATCTAGCGGCAAATCGAGATGTGGCTGCTGACCGTTGAGATGTTTCACCAGCGTCTCGACCCAGTTGTGCAGGGGTGTACCATCCACGTCATATGTGATGTCCGCCATCGGATATTCTTTTTGAAATGCTTTTTCAAGCAGGGTGTCCTCGTCGCCGATACATACGGAACACACGCCCTTTTCCGTGGCCGCCACCAACAGGCGACCGAGGGGCGAATCGACAATAGTGTAGCTGATGTGCATACCCGCGCCGCCACGCTGGTACGTCGTGGGCGTCATGCCAAGCTGCCCCGGCGCGCGTTCGTACAGGCGACTGCTGGAACTATAGCCAACTTCATATAATGCTGCTGTCACAGATTCTCTCTCTTTCAATTGCGTTTTGAACTGGTCTAAACGGTAGGCTTCCGCGTACTGGCGCGGCGAAATGCCCATCACGCGCTTGAAAATGCGCTGCAAATGGTAAGGGCTTATATTGAACTGTTCGCTCAAATCGGACAGGCTAATCGGCCCTTCAAGATGCTGCTCGATATAACGGCAGATGCGCTGCGCAATCTCCACCTGTGGGTCGGCCTGACCAATCTCACGCGGATGGCAACGCTTGCACGCACGGTACCCCGCCTGCTCCGCCGCTTTAGGCGAAGTAAAGAACTCGACATTCTCGCGCTTTGGTCTTTTAGAAGGGCAGGTTGGTTTGCAGTAAACGCCTGTGGAGCGCACGGCGACGAAAAACGTGCCATTAGCGCGGCTATCCTTCTCCACAAACGCCTGCCAGTATTGCTCTTCAATATTTTCTTTGACTTCTTGCATTGCTCATTTCTCCTGCTTTTCCAAATCCTCATGGTTACATGATAAGATATTATGAGGGAAGAATCTATCCGTTTCTTGCTCTTAGAGTGCCTGTATAGAAGAAAAGGCCACCTCATCTAGCCCTCGCTACGTGATACAATGCCATCAGGAGAAGTCTTACTGTATTGCCCATGTTTCCCTGGAGGTCCCATGTCCGAAGTTGACCGTTTGAAATCTGACATTGACGAGCTTGTGCCGGATTTGATTGCGACGCGCCGCGATTTGCATGAGCATCCCGAACTGGCTTTTGAAGAGGTGCGCACCTCTGGCATTGTGGCGCAGCGTCTGCAAAAGCTGGGCTTAGAGGTGCAGACCGGGGTGGCGAAAACCGGGGTGATCGGCTATTTGCGCGGCGGCGCGAGCAAGCCGGGCGCGAAAACGATTGCTATTCGCGCCGATATGGACGCGCTGCCTATCTACGAGATGAACGAGATCGACTATCGCTCACAGGCGGATGGCAAGATGCACGCCTGCGGCCATGACGGGCATACCTCGATTCTGCTGGCCGTCGCCGATATTTTGACCAAACGTAAGGACGATCTGGCGGGCAACGTCAAATTTGTCTTCCAGCCTGCCGAGGAGAGGGTTGGCGGCGCTGCGCCAATGGTCGAAGAGGGTGCGATGAATGGCGTGGATGGCGTCATCGGCCTGCACCTCATCAGCGATTACCCGCTGAAGCGCGTCGGGGTGCGCTCCGGCACGGTTTTTGCCAGCGCGGACAAGGTTGTTCTGACCGTTCATGGCAGGGGTGGTCATGCTGCAATGCCCGAAACAACGGTTGACCCCATCGTCATCGCGGCCTACATTGTGACCGCGCTGCAAACGCTCATCAGCCGCGAGACATCGCCTTTCAGCCCGGCTGTCATCACCATCGGCGAGATTAAGGCCGGAACCGCCTTTAACATCATTCCTGAAACGGCAGTGATGCACGGCACTATGCGCGCCTTCGCTAAAGAACATCGCGCTAAACTGCTGCGCCGTATCAGGGAGGTAGCAACGGGCGTGGCAAGCGCCATGGGCGGCTCGTGCGACGTGGAATTGATCGATGGTTGCCCGCCGTGTGTCAACGACGCGGGTATGACGGAACTGGTGTATACCGCCGCTATCGCCGCCGTTGGCGAGAAGGACGTGGATAGTAGCGAGGAGGTTCTGATGACAGGCAGCGACGACATGGCCTGTTTCCTCGAAGCTGTGCCGGGCTGCTACTTCATCGTGGGCGCGAACAATCCCGCCAAAGGAGCCGACTACCCACACCATCACCCGCGCTTCAACATCGATGAGGACGCCTTGCCCGTCGCCGTCGAAGTCCTGTCGCGCGCCGCAATGGATTTTCTAAAATAAAGAAGGCGCTTGCTCTGTCATTCTGAGCGCAGCGAAGAATCTCCGTTAGTGGCACGAGATTCTTCGCTGCGCTCAGAATGACAGAGCAAGGATGAGATCGGCGGTTGGAATGCTATCACAATAGCATCACACATCTAATAGCATTGATACAAACGTTATAGCTGGCACGTTTTGAATCTCAGAGGCATATACATAGAACGCACTAAAGGAGATCGCGCATTGAAGATTACGTTCCTCGGACAGGCTGGCATTTTTATTGAAACCCGACATGGAAGTATTCTGTGCGATCCCTGGTTCAATCCCGCCTACTTCGCCTCATGGTTCCCCTTTCCCAGCAACGAGGAGGTTGACCGCGCGAAACTGGCGCGTCCCACCTATCTGTATGTTTCGCATATGCATCACGACCACTTTGACCCGCAGTTTTTACGGGAGCATGTCTGGAAGGATGCCATTGTCATTTTGCCCGATTACCCGTTAGACCTGCTGGAACGCAGCCTGCGCGGGCTGGGCTTCACAAAGTTCATCCAGACGCGCAATGCCGAGGCCGTTGAGGTTGACGGGCTGCGCTTCATGGTGATGGCGATGGCCGCGCCCATCGACGGCCCCCTGGGCGACTCAACCTTGATGGTGGACGATGGCGAAACGCGCATCCTCAACCAGAACGATTCGCGCCCGATGGACCTGGATACGCTTAATAGCTATGGCCCCTTTGACGCGCACTTCATACAATTCTCCGGCGCGATCTGGTATCCGATGGTCTACCAGTTCCCGGAGAAGATGATGCAGGCGCTGGGCCGCAAGAAACGCGAAAACGAGATGGCGCGCGCCTTGCGCTATATCAAAGAAATTGGCGCGAACTTTGTGGTACCATCAGCCGGCCCTCCCTGTTTCCTGGACGATCACCTCTTCAGCTTTAACGACTTCGATCGCGACCCGGCCAACACCTTTCCAGATCAGACCGTGTTTATCGAGCATATGCAGGCTAACGGGCTGGACAATGGCCGCCTGATGATCCCCGGCACCGTTGGCACCGTCAGCCACGAGGCGTTCACAGTCGAGCATCCATCCCCTGATACAGAGGTGCAGGCCATCTTTAGCGATAAACGCGCCTACCTGGAACGCTATCGAGCGCGCCAGCAGCCGGTAATCGACGCGCAAAAAGCGTCATGGCCGCGCGGGCAGGTAGACATCCTCGACTCGCTGCGCAACTGGTTCGAGCCGTTGATGGAGCAAGCCGACCTGACGGCGGTGGGCATCAACGGGCGCGTGCTGATCGACTGCGACGTGCAGCAGATCGTGCTGGATTTCCATACGCGCCGCGTCTATGCGTGGCACGATGAAGAGTGGGATTACCGCTTCCACATTGACCGCGCCCTGCTTGAATACTGCATCATTCATCACGAAGAAGACTGGATCAACCAGATTTTCCTCTCCTGTCGCTTCGAGGCGCAGCGCAAGGGAGCTTACAACGAATATGTCTACAACTTCTTCAAGTGCCTCACACCCGAACGCCTGCAATATGCCGAAGGCTATTACGCCGAAAAAAACGCCGTGCAGCAACTCTGGGAGAGCAACGGCTATCGCATCCAGCGCCGCTGCCCGCACCTGAAAGCCGATCTGGCGCGCTTCGCCAAAATCGAGAACGGCGTGCTGACCTGCACCATGCACGGCTGGCAGTTTGACCTGGAGACCGGGCGCTGCCTGACCTCCGAAGGTCATCCTCTCTACACTCAATCGCTGAGCGAGCCAGAACCAGAACACCTGCCCGCGCCAGAGAGCAGCCAGGGCGCGACCATCCGCGAGAAGTGCGACCACTGCTGGTACAAAACAACGGATGTCAAATCTTCCGCGAAACAGGGATAAAAGATAGCGGGCGGGTCGCCCCATCCCATCCCCAGGGCGCGCGCAAGGGGTGCCCGTACTATAACCGGGGTTTAGTCGAGGAGAGAAGCATTTTCGTGAAAAAGACGGTTGTCTTTTATATAAGAAGAATCACTACGTGAGGAGCGCGTCCAGTTGCTCCTGGAGCTTCTGTGTGCTGGCGAAACCATAATTGATCGCGCGCGCCTCGCCTTCTGGGTTAAGCAGAACTGTGCTGGGGAGGGTGAGAATGTGGTAGCGCCCGGTCAGTTCGGGCGAGGTTGGCGCGTCGATCTCCTGGACCTCTATCAGC
>DASTKD010000082.1:0-5724 GCA_035716135.1 Ktedonobacteraceae bacterium | reverse complement strand
GAAGGATCTCCTGTGTCTGGGACGGAGATCCTTCGCTGCGCTCAGGATGACACTGGCGGGGGATGACAAGCGCTTACCAATTTTGGCCGTCTCTCTCTCTGTCTCCCTTTCATGTTATCAGCTCTGAGGTGGATAAATGGCAAACTGGGAAAACTGCACCTGCGCTCCCGGTTTGGCCTGGGGAAGATTTGAGACGAAGAGAGCGATGGTTCCGCTCGTGTAGGTACCATCTGTGATAGTCTTGAGAAGTTGACCATCGACAATAAATGACAGACTCGCGCCTTTTGCGATAATCATGATCTTGTTGAGGCCACCCTGTTTTTTAATGGCAGGGTTCAATGTGTAATCCACAAGTTTTGTCGTAGTGGATGCGCCACTGGCATCGACAGCGCCCTTAAATATGGCGTAGGAGCCATCACCGTACAACTCGAAGCGATAGTAATTAGCCATGTCGGTCTTTGAATTCGCGGTGCCTCGAATATAGATGCCGTACCCGTTATTCGGATCACTGCGGGCAAGTACAGCGTTTACTATCAATGTGAAGTTACTGTACGTCCTTTCGCCTGGCAAAAGCTCCCAGAGTAACTGATTCTTGCTGACCTGCATGGTCAGTGTCCCATTGTTCAAAGTAACTGCGTAATTGCCGGGAGAACTCTGGAGATTCCATCCGCTCGTATCGCTGGAAAAGTTGTCTGAAAAGAGGGGAGAGCCTTTGGGCAAAGGATAGGGTATGGCGGTAGGGCGAGGAGTTCCTTTTGCAAAAATGGCTGAAAGCGATATACCGGCGGCATGAAAGAAAAAGGCCGCGAATAGTACGCAGACGAGAACGGCGCAGATGAAGTAGATCATCAAAGCCTTGCGCTTCTGCTTATAAGATGGATCTTTAGAAAGCCTCAGACCACAGTTATAACAGCTAATCTCACCCAGAGGAAGTTTCGTCTTGCAACGAGGACAGGTCGCTGGAAGCTTACCATGATAAAACGTAGACATTGAGCATCTCTTTCCGGTAGGAATAAATATATGATATATTTTAACTGTTCCAATCCTTTTTATCCTATATCATTTACTACCAGAATGTCCAATTCGTATTACTAGTTGGTAGGGGTATTCGCGCCCCTTTATGCTGGCTTTCTGGAGTTCAAAGAGATTGGCCGCCTTTTGTTTGACGAAGAGGCTTCTTCATATTTTAAGTATAGTAATGCATAGAGAGGGCAAATCATTTCGTATGGCTAACAACAGAAGGACTATGATAGGCGTCGTACTCGTGCTGATTGCCGTTATTCTTCTTGGTGTAGGTGGCTTCTTGCTCTACGGCTCCTTTTCCGCATCCACACAGACAGCGCAGTCGGAAGAGCCTTCCCCAACGCCCTATGTTGTGCATCGTTCGGAAGAAGTGCCTCTTTCTACGCATCGCGCGCTCTCATTTGTAGAGAGCCAGGAAGCGACCTCGTTACTGCCCTGGGGCATCGCTCTTGATGCTCAGCATGGGTTTGTGTGGGTTGCTGAACCGGGGTGCGAACCTAAACCCAACTGCAAGTCAAATACGCAGGGCGTCCTGGGCCAGTTCGCTCTCTCTGACGGCAATTCCTTACAAAATTTCAATGAGCCGACCGGATACTCAAGCCCGCTTTTTGTTGTTGTCGATAAAGTCGGCAATGTCTGGTTTACTCAGCCCGACACTGATGCGATTGGCGAGTTTAATACGCAGAACCAGACCTGGAATCAATGGCCTTTGAAGAAAGGGAGCGAGCCATTCGATCTGATCTTCGATAAGCAGGGAAATCTGTGGTTTACCGAGTTTGGCACTGGCTCCATCGGTTTCTTGAATACGAGTACCCATGTGGTAGTAGAAAGCCCTATTCCTACACCCAATAGCAACCCATACGGTATCGCGCTCGATCCCGCAGGAACCATCTGGTTCTCAGAGAATGCGTTGGGCGTAGACCAGCTTGGCAGTTTTACGCCGACCTCCTCTGGAACAATTAAGATCGCGGAATATGCTGTCGGCACGCAACGCCCGCATTTGATCGCCACAGACCAGGCCGGAAATATCTGGTATAGCGGCGGGTTTAATGGCGATGTAGGTGAGTTTAATCCTCGGACTGGTACCAACACGCTTTTTGCTGTTTTTCGCGGTACATGCATACTTCCGGCGACCTGTACCGGCACGCATATTTCAGGTATCGATGTCGATGGCAAGGGCAATGTCTGGTTTACCGACTCGCTCAGCCAGCGCGTGGGTTATCTGATACCATCGACAGGGCAGGTTGTGGCGCGCACAATTCATACCAGCAATTCACATCCCTATGATGGGCTGCTTGTGGATAGCAGCGAAAGAGTATGGTTCACAGAAGAATTTGCGCTAACGCTTAATATGTGGCCTATTAGCGCCGTCAAGTAATCGGAGCGGTCACGGGTCGTTGAGCGTTGTCATCGTCAGCTACCCAGGCAAAAAGCACATCCGTACATCTGTCTTGATTATTTACGTGTTGGAATGTATCTGGTATACTACCAGCATACCAACGACTATTCCTGTCGATAAGCGCTGTTATGTGGGGGCAATGCAAGTGGTGAAGAAGCTTGAGGGAGAATACACTCCTACTGTTTTACAAAGCGCCCTGGGAGATCCGCTGCGCTCGGAGCAACGGACTAATGAGTCGTTGCCTCGTGTCCTCTCCCGTCTTGATATGTTCGCTATTTTCATCGCTATTGTTCTCTTCATTCCCAATGCCTCGGTCGTGCAGGCCACTCAGGGAGCGGGACCTGCTACCTACTTCTACTGGATTTTAGGCGCGGTAACGTTTTTGCTGCCTGGCGCTATCGTTACCGGGCAACTCAATCGCTTCATGCCCGTTGATGGCTCAATTTATGTCTGGACACACCGCGCGCTGGGTCCGCTATGGGGCTTCTTCGCGGGGTTCTGTGCCTGGTTTCCCGGTATTCTGGTGTTGTTGGCTGCTGCCGATGGCGTCCTGACCCTGTTACAGGGCATCTTTGCGCAAATTTTGGGAAGTAACTCTATATGGCTACCCCCCTGGCAACAAGGCGTTGTTGTCATTGGTATTTTACTTGTTGCTGGCTGGCTCTCGACATTGCCTCTGCGTTTTCTCATGAAGCTGATTAAATGGATTGTGCTGGTATATGTCATAGCCATTATGGTCGTCGGCCTGGCGGGTGCCGTCTGGCTGCTCAGGGGACACGCTCCGCAGAATACTCTTACCAGCGGCACTCTGGGCTTTGGGGGGCCAAACATTGTTCTGTACGGGGTGATTGTACTGGCATTGCTGGGCGTTGAAGTTCCGCTCAATATGGCTGCCGAAACCCGGCAGCCTGATGCACCGTCGCTCTTTTTGCGCTGGGGGCCATGGGTTGTCTTGCTGGCTTATCTGATTGGAACTTTTGGCGTGATGGCGGTTGTGCCACAAAATGCTTCGGGTTTGCCATATTCCACTCTCACCGCCGTCAGCACCGTCTTCGGCGCTCCTCTCTCTGTCGTAGTCGGTCTTATTTTCATGGCTTTCTTCATGATCGTCGTCGTGGTGTACAATGTGGCCTTCGCGCGCATCCTGTTCGTCTCGGCCCTGGATCACCGCTTGCCCTCCGCACTAACTAAAGTGAACCGTCACGCGGCTCCATCCCGGATTATTGCTATACAAACCGGCATTGTGCTGCTCATTGCCCTCTTCACCTACTTTTTAGCGCCGGTACTGTATCCAACGCAGGGAGCGATCTTATCGGCTCAAGTCTATAACGTCTCGCAGGCCACCACAACGGTTATCTGGTGCATATCCATGATAATTCTTTTCCTCGACCTGCCGCTTCTTTTGTACCGCTTCCGCGAATTACTGGCGAAAAGACCTGAGCAGCTTAACGCGCCAGCATGGCTGCTCTACCTCTGTTGTGGCATAGGAGGAATAGCCAGCCTGCTCGGCATATGGACTACACTCAGATTGTCATGGAATAGTAGCCTGATTCCCAATGACCAGTGGACTATCGCGGTTGGTGTATCCGCTCTCGTGTTTCTCCTGATTGGCCTGCTCGGCTCTGCCTATCCGCGCCTGTTGAGCAGCCTTGAGGCACAAACTGCTGCTGCCCACGAAAATGCAGACCTCTATCAAGAATTACGCATCGCCTATACGAAGCTGAGTGAGCTAGATCAGCTCAAAGATGCGTTTCTCACAACCGCCAGCCATGAACTGCGTACTCCCCTCACTATCGTGCAGGGCTATCTCGAGTTGTTGCGCGAGATGGATGATGCCAGCCCGGAGACGCGACGTGCTTTTCTCGACAAAGCCTGCCGCGCCTGTGATGAACTGGTGTTGTTGCAGGCTAACGTCATGGATGCCAGTCGTCTGAAAGTAGATACTGCCAGCTTGAACTGTACATGCATCCCTTTGAAAGAGATGGCAACCTCTATGGTCGAGCTTTTTGAACCCTGGGTTGCTCAGGGACAGCAGGCTATCAAGGTTGACGTGGCGGCAGACATCACCGTCTGGGCCGACGAGGCACGTCTAAGGCAGGTCTTGCACAACCTGCTTGCCAACGCGGTGCGCTACTCTCCGCCTCATACATCTATCTGCATTGCAGCGTCGGTAGAACAGGAAGCGCATAACGCGCGTATCAGCGTGCGCGATCGGGGGCTGGGCATTCCACCCGACAAACAAGAAGAGATCTTCGATAAATTCGTGCGCCTGACACGCGACTTGAATAGCACAGTTCGTGGAAGTGGCCTGGGTCTCTTTATTACCCGCCAACTGGTTGAGGCCATGCAGGGTACCATCACCGTCAGCAGCACCGGCATTAAAGGCGAAGGCTCTACCTTCTCATTCACACTCCCACTCGCGGACAATCCACAGCACATACCAGAAAGCGGCTCGTTTGTGGGCCAGACCGGGCAGTAGGGTGACTGCTAGATCATGCGCGAACCTCTCCATTGGTAGACAGAGTGGTAATATTTTGCTATAGTTACCTCGCACTCAAGACCTCTTTCATGCTCTTTACGTGTGTATATATAAGTACAAATCAAACAATGCGGTGATGCGCAGGCAACCGTGCGGAATAGTGAACGATGTGATGAATAGTCAGAACCTTATTTCACCATCTGATAGCTCTCAAAATCAGGACTCTAAGGATGCGCCTGCCAGCGATGTACAGCCGTCAGATCATCCACCAGTAGATGGGGGTAGCTGGCAGAGGCTGGCCCCTTTCTGGCAGAATCGCCTGGTTGAAGCCGGTATGATCCTCTCGCTGGGTTGCTATTATGTAATAGGCAATGGCAACCTGGGCGGAAGCAGGATATTTACACTGAATCCATTGTTCTCCCTGCCATTTCTGGTTATATTTGCCCTGCTCGCCTGGTACCGCCTGCCTTTCGCGGTAGCCCTGCTGCCAATCACCATCCCGTATTATTATCTTGAGAAACCAGTCTACAGTCATTATCAATTCGAGTTGGCCGAAATAGCACTCGGCGTCTGCCTTGTGATCGCCTTGATCCAGCTATTTTTCCAGCAAAGCTCCAGGCAATACCGTCTTTCGTGGCGCGAGGTGCGCGATAGGCTCGGTCCTTTTGCTATTCCCACACTCGTTTTTGTGCTGGCTGCCGCTATCTCGGTTGGTATCGCCTTTGCGCGCAGGGATGCGTTGCGGGCATTCCACGAAGAAATCGTTGCGCCTCTGCTCTATCTGTTGCTGGCTTTCTATTGTTTGCGAGCGCGGCAGGATGTA
>DASTKD010000081.1:0-6205 GCA_035716135.1 Ktedonobacteraceae bacterium | reverse complement strand
TTTTTGGGCCTGGCGCTACACTAATCTACGAGAGGGTTTGCCTACTTTTTTTCAAGCAAAACGTGGAAAAATGCAGAGAGCGCGTGGTAAATGCGTGGGAGATGCGTGGAAAATCACGTCGCCTCATTGCCGGGAGAATCTCCATCCTGGTTCAGTATATTCTCCGCGTAGGCATAGATCAGGGGGTGCAGGCGGTAGCGTGTCCCTGGGCCGACCGGGGCGCTCTCCAGCGAATGAGTTGAAACGGGTTCGTCAGGTGAGACCAGATTAATGAGAGAGTGTTGTACAAATTGCCCAAGATCAGCAATCGCCCTGGCAATACCACCAGGTGGCAAGTTCATTCCATCAACGGCAGAGCTTTCAGCGTGAGAATGCGCGCTGGCTACCACTTCGGAAACAGGCTTGTCCTGGCAATTGCTTGAAGTGTCGCCGTGTTGGCCTTCTTTCGTGGCTGTTCCCTTTGAGAGAACTGTAGCAGCGCTCTCTAAATCAAAGGTAGCCACACGCAGCGTGGAGAGGAGCGCAAAGCGTTCCCGCACCCGCGCATCGAATATACCCAATGCCCGATCCAGGCGAGAGCGTAGCTCATAACCGCCATCCAGTATATCATCGAGCGGGTGTTCGGCAACATGAGTGGCTAGAAACGGGAGGGGAATGCCCTTCACTGCCACTGCTGTAGCAGCTATTTCGATTGCCAGTGGCAGATAACCGACTGCCGCGCATACCTGTTTTGCAGACTGGACTTCTTCAAGCGATAAAGAGCGCTTTATCAGGGTTGTAAAGAGCGCCAACGCGGCATCAGGTTCCAGAGACTCCAGGTGGAGGTGATGGGTGACAAGCGCAGGAGGCGGGATGAAGCAGCCAGTTGTCAGGATCACACGGCGCGCGTATCCGGTGTGATTTCCATTTTGTCGTAGCAGCGCCTGTTGATCCTGAGCCAACAATGCCTCTTTCACCTGACGCAATGGTAATTGTGCTTCCACATCGTCAAGCAAAAGCAGAGCGTGTTTATCCGCCAGGGCGAGCCGCACACGATCAAGCATACTGGCAAGTTCGGTCTCTGTTGACGAAGTGGTGACTGCTCTTGATCTACCGTTAGCATAGCTGGCAGCACGCGATGTAGCAGGAGAACCGAAGAAGGCGATAATATCCGCCAGCAGGGAGAGCAGTCCGCTCGCCCCGTGACGACCGGTGCATGTGAAAGCGGCGATTCCATCAGGAAAGGCTCGCATATGCGCCTGCTCATGAGCGGCCAGCCGGTGCGCAACTTCAGAGGCGAGCGCGCTTTTTCCGACGCCCGGCAAGCCTGTGATAGCATAGAAACCCGTCTCCATCGCGCACAGGCTATCGATGATTTCTCTCACTACCGGCTCACGGCCAATCAAGCGCTGAGGACGAAGGGGCAAAGGCAGCACGCGCTGGCTCTGTCGCCGCGCCAGGTGTTTGCGTAATACGCGCAGATGTTCAGCTTCGCTGTCATCAAGTTCGCTAAATCCGGCTGCTTGATAGTACACATTCACATCCCGGTTCGTTGTACAGAGCAGCCATGCCAGGGACATCACCCTGCTGCGCACATTCCCGCGAAAAGGATAGGCAAATGAACCAGCCTCAAGACGCGCCAGGAAATTTTCAGTAATACCTGATTTACCAGGTGTTGGATCGTTAGACGCACGTTCAGCAAGGGCGCGCTGGCTACGAAAGCCGTATTTCGAGCGACGCTCACCGATCCAGTGTCCGAATTGCACCGCATCCATGTAAATTTCTCATTGATTGTGAACATATGATTTTTAGATGAGGGTCTGCCGTTTTGCTTATGTATCTGATCGAGCCACCAGGTATCTATTATACTACGCTGGCAATCAACAACAGTTCTCAACCGCCCTGAATGCGCGGAGTACTCTTCAGTTCACAAGAGGCGCGAACACCGACAGCCACTCTACCATTATATCTCTTGAGGATCAGCACAGCAATTCACGAGAGTACGGACATTTACAGCATGATGGGTGATGCCTGTGCGACACGATTGTCATGTCGCACAGGCATCACCCATCATGCTGAAGATCGGCTTTGCGCGTTTACAAACCGCGCCTGGCCTCATCGGCCTGCACTGCCATATTGTGCAGGACCCTGAAGAACTCCGGCGATTGGCCGATGAACAGCCCATCGGCGGTGAAGGACTTGATGGTAGCTACCGCGCCTCCAACACCCGCTATCCCCGTCGGGCGAATGATCGAGACAGCCGGGAATTTGCGACTGAGGAAGACAGTAGGCTCTGGCATAATCAAGTTGGTCTGGGTGTCCTGCGAGCCAGAGGCGTTGAGATCAGGGAACACTAACCCATTGGTAGGATCGGTCAGCACTTTGAAATTGCCGGCCTTGTCATGCCAGGTCTGGAAGTGCGATGTCTCGGTGGGGCCAATACTGAGCAAGATGCGCAACACTTCCAGGCTGGTGACGCCCTGAGCCAGCGTCGGGTAGAGGCTGCTGCCGCCCTGTTCGATATACCCGAAATGGAAACCTGCGGTATTGGCGATGGCCTGGATATGATCGGCGGGGCCAAGATCGTTATCATTCCTGGGAATCGCCGGGAACTGACCTTTCAGCAAACCAGGGATGGCAGGAGCGAACGTATCGCCAAAATCGGGGTTTTGCGTGCGGCTGCGATACCTTGTCCAGTAGCTGGTGTCCACAGTGAGCTGCATGAGGTTGGTAAGCCGTCCGATTTGCTGCGCGCCGGTCGCTTTACTGCTCGGCAAGGTGCGAAACTTGTCCAGATTGACCGGCTCGGCCCCCTTCGAGGCCAGGTATGCATTAAGGAACGCCATGTGGCTGAACTCATCCTCGGTATTGTCGTGGATATACTGGGACATGTCCCCATCCAGAAAGAGCAGCCCTTTGATGTAGGGCGCGCTTCCGCTTCCTCCGGGGACCTCGCTGTCCTGGATGCCTCCCAGTTCATTATATTGTTGCCACAGATCACTCTCAAGGATTTCGGCGGCTGCCAGGAATCTGAGAATAGCTATGTCTCCTTTTGTGAGACTGCCGCTTTTCTCTTCGGCGAAAGCCGGTAACGATAACCCACCGGCCAGCAGTCCGGCACCGAGCGTTCCTGCTCCTCCTACTACAAGCCCCTTGCGTAAAAAGGAGCGTCGATTCGTATGCGCTTTCAACGGTTGCTTGTTGTGTTCCAGGACGTTTTCTTTCTGCGCCTATCGCGCCTTGTAGCCATGATCTTCTGTCGATCACGGCCATTCTATATAAAGGCACACGGGTACAGGCAGCCTGCACACTCTATGAATAACGGATATACATAATCCGTGGAGCTCCTTCACAGAGTACAGATGTGTCGCAATTAATTTCGCAGAAGGTTACATCTTGCTCTTCGCGCCAACCACAACCAGGCAATTCTGTCCAGAAAACGTTTGATGCTGCGTGAGAAAGAAATTACACGATTTTGTCGATGTGCTTCCGCCCGCCAGGAGCTACCTTCTGTTATGACGGGTAGCAGGACATCTGCCCTGGCTACGGCATTGATGCGCTGAACATCATCAGCAATCGCACATGAGATGACAGGAAAAGGATCATCATGAGTATACATACATCACCTCTCACACCCCAGCAATATGAAATCTTGCACGGCGGCGGAGCGGAGGCATCTGAAATGGCAAAAGAGCGATTATCGCGGCGGCATTTCCTGCGACGCTCGATGTTAGCAGTATGGGGATTGTCGGCCACTGCGGCCGTGGGCGGCGCGCTTTTCATGCTCTATCCCAACCTGGCAGGCCAGTTCGGTTCTCTTATTACCCTTGGCCCCAAAGCCAGTTTCCCGGCTGCCCTGCCCGGTAACTTCAAGATCGGCCAGGCAGGCATGTTCTATGTGCAACAGGCGAAAACCTACGTCGCGCACCTGGATAAAAATACACAGTTTTCTCTGCAAGGAACCACACTTGAAAACCAGTTTGTCGCGGAAAGCATCGTCAAGGATAGCGATGGGTCATACTGGATTGGATTGTACCAGAAGTGCGTTCACCTGGGGTGTACCGTTCCCTTCCGCGATGATTGCGCGAGCTTCAAATGCCCGTGTCACGGCTCTCACTATCATGTGACCGGGGAATTCCTCGACGGCCCTGCCCCCAGGAGCCTGGATCGCTTTGTCCTCTCCTTCAGTGGAGGGGATGTGACGGTTGACACCGGTACCATCAACAATACCGTGCCGCATCCCGATGCCACAACCCGTCTGATCCCGGTCCCGACCGTACAGTGCGGTGCATAAATACACAGCGTGTCTCTCTGGTGGTATGATGCATTGAAGATGATGTTACCGAGATCCTTCGCTTCGCTCAGGACGACAAAGAAAGCGAAGGATGGTGCTATCGATCCTGGTCGGTAATTTTCATCAGGTACTTACACTGGAGGAGACAGGTCATGGGCATTGACATAAGCCAGACGAACACGGTAGAAGTCGGGTATGATGAGTTTTGTGGCGCGCTGGCGGCACGCGATCTCCAGCCACTCTGGAAGATCGCCAGGCAACTCATGCCGGAAGTTCCCTTGCCCACAACCCAGGCGTGGCTCTGGAAATGGGATGACATTCTGCCGTTAGCAAAGCGGGCCGGCGAACTCATCACGCTCGAACGAGGCGGAGACCGGCGCGTACTGGCGCTTGCCAACCCCGGACTCAAGGGTTTACCATTCACCAGTACTACGCTGTGGGGCGCGCTTCAATACCTGGGACCGCGTGAATCGGCCCAGGCCCATCGTCATACACCCAGCGCCATTCGCTTCGTTCTGACCGGCTCAGGCGTCTATACCACCGTCAACGGCGATGCCTGCGACATGGAGCCGGGTGACTTGATTCTCACGCCGAACTGGAACTGGCACGATCACAACAACCAGAGCGACGATCCTATGGTATGGTTCGATGGTCTGGACCTGCCACTTTTGACGACGCTGGAGTCCATCTTCTTTGAGAACCACCCCGATCAATTGCAAGTGGTGGAGGGTCACAACCGCTCCGAACAGGGCTTTGCCGGGGTAGGGCTACGCGAGATGGGAGCCAGTTCTCCCGTTGCCCACTCGCCGCTCCTGCGCTACCGCTGGGAGGAAACCGAGCGCGCGCTTGAAGTGCTGCACCGGGCGCGTGGTGGTCTGCTGGTCAGCCTGGAGTTCGTGAATCCCCTTACCGGAGGCCCGCTCGTGAGTACGTTTGCCTGCGAGATACACCGTTTCTATCCCGGCGAGCGCACACCTACCAGGCGCAAGACGGGCAGTTCCGTCTATGTCGTCTTTCAAGGCGCGGGTTGCTCAACGATCAACGGTACGCGCTTCGAGTGGGGGCAAGGCGACATCTTCGTCACGCCATCATGGGCCAGTGTTGACCACGAGGTGTCCGCGCAGGCGGATCTGTTCACCATCAGTGACCGGCCAGTCTTGCAGGCGCTGCACCTCTACCGCGAAGAGGAACTGACGGCGCAACAGGCGTTCACCGGCACGTTCGTGCCTCTCAAAGATTGATTGCATCTCTTTTAGTATATGCGATTCTCTCAGATTCCTATGCTATACTTCTGGCAGGGAAGTTGTGGAGTTAATTACAAATTCTGAGAAAGCACTCATTCTCTATGATCCGTCTGGTTCGTCGTCTCGGAAGAGCTATGCAGCCGTTGCGACAACAGCATTATCCACTTATTATTGCATCAATCTTTCTGCTCACCTCTCTCCTGTTCTGGTTTCTGGTAAGCTATGATGGCCTGGCGCAAACCACGAACCATGTGGCGTCAGCGAAGGAAAAGGACACGGTTATCACACTTCCTGTTCAAAGCGCGGGTTGTGGGAAACCGTCACCGCTGGTTCCGGGTACCAGTAGCGAGCAGGCTATCTTTTCGGGGGGCATTACTCGCTACTACCTGCTACATATTCCGAAAGGGTACAATGATACAACTGGCGACGCGCTCATACTCGCTTTTCATGGGCATGGCAGTTCAGCCGCGCAACAGGAGAATCTTACCGGCTTCTCTACCTTTGCCGATACATACAATCTCATCGCCGTCTATCCGCAGGGCATAGTGGGACCCGACCATCATACCGGATGGGATACCGGCCCGGCGCGCAATCCCGCGACGAATGATGTACTCTACATCAGCGATCTGCTGCAACATCTGCAATCGAGGTGGTGCATTAACCCGCGCCGCATTTATGCTGTTGGTTT
>DASTKD010000080.1:0-3110 GCA_035716135.1 Ktedonobacteraceae bacterium | reverse complement strand
GTGCCATACTCCGCGCCCCTCTTTTTTAGCGCTGTCCTCAACCCAGACTTTGACAATGAACGATTGGGCATTTGGCTCATCTAAAGAATCCATTGTCGCCCTCACCTCCAGGTTGATCCTGCGTCCAGGTTTCATTTGCCTCGACTGGACCGTATCAGGTGCAATTCAAATGTATCATGGGGATGTCTATCAAAACGTCATGTTGAGGTATAATCTCGCGTATCCCTTGTCGTCTCGGCGGCATCTTGCGCGCGTCTTTCAGGCGTCTTTTAGCCTACGGGTTGCGCCTGAGCCAGCAGAGAATAACTGGCTAGCGCTTCTTCCACAACCTGAATGCTCTGGCCGAGCTGGTTTTGCAGGTCGGACAGAGTCGCCTGAAGTTGTAGCAGGCGGTTCAGGATACAGGGCAAGAGATATTCTGATATTTCGAGCGAAGGCTCCGCTGATATGGAGATGGGATCAGGTTCATCAAGTCTGTCCGCAAGAATCTGCTGGTAGATAGCCACTGTTCCCTTAGAGGGGTTTGCGTTGAGTTCTTCCTCCAGGGCTGTAGAGCATTGTTCATATTGCCGTAGAGCAGCCGCGCGATCTCCATTCAGGTAGTGCAGACGCATCAATCGCCGGTGGGTGCGTTCGCGCGCGCGGTCATAGCACAGGATGCGCATTCCATAAAGTAGCCCGGTCTCATAGTCGAGTCGCGCTTCGCAGTAACCCATCAATTTGTCCAGCAACGTCAGATAGATGCCCTGCAATCGCTCGCGTTCATAGATGCACCAGTCGGTATACCACCCTTCGAGCAATGGCCCCTGGTATAGCTGTACAACATCTTGTAGGACTCGCGCGAGTTGTGTATCTAACTCCTTGCCGGGTACTTTTTGCGCAACATCAAAGGCATGTTCAACAACTCCCACATCGAGCCAGAAATCAGCCTCTGGATTCAGTCGAATCCACTCAGGTTCTACAATGAGGATACGCTCACTGGTAGCTTCGTTCTGTGTGCCTAACGCGGATTGTAACTGCCACAGCGCCTGTCGCAAACTTTTCCTGGAGAGGAGGGTAGTTGTATCGGGCCACAGGATGCTGGCGAGTGTCTCACGGGGAAGCGCGTGATTGCGATGCAAGAGCAGGTAGCAAAATAGTTCCTGCACCTTCCGTGCATCAAGCCCTTCCAGTACCTGCTCATTACGCCGCACGCAGAATTTCCCGAAGAGATAGATATTCAATTTGGGCATAGGTAGTGCCTCTCTGAAATACATCTCTGTTCTAAAATTGAGCAATATTTGTAAGAAATGCGCGAGGAAATCGGAATGAGCGCTAACTGCATTCAAAACATTAACGCTGCTGTATCTGGTTTTTCGTATCTAAGTATACCTGCTGCATTCAAAAAATGCTATAGATAAGATCAACAAAAATCTACTCGGATTTTGCAGAACTCATCGTCCAAGTATAGTTGTTGCCTGCGAAGAGAGCAGCCCGCCACTGCCGTGCGCTACTGCCAGCTTCGCGCCTGGCACCTGGCGGGGGCCGCATTGGCCGCGCAACTGGCGCACCGCCTCGATAATCAGGAAGATGCCGCGCATTCCAGGATGATTGGAGGAGAGTCCGCCGCCGTCGGTGTTGATGGGCAATTGACCGCCGAGCGCGATACGCCCATTTTGTACGAACGCGCCGCCTTCGCCCTTCTTACAAAAGCCCAGGTCTTCCAGCAAAAGCAACACCGTGATGGTGAACGAATCGTAGATCATTGCCATGTCGATGTCTGCGGGCCGCACTCCCGCCTCCGCGAAAGCGCGTGGGGCGGTCATAGCGGCGGCTGTCACTGTCAGATCGGGCATCTGCGAGATGTGGGCATGGGTATGGCCTTCGCTGCTGCCAAGTACATACACCGGCAACTGTTTCAGATCTCTGGCGCGTTCTTCCGTCGTTACCAGTACCGCGCCTCCGCCATCGCTCACGACACAGCAGTCGAACAAGTGCAAGGGATCAGCGATCAGGCGTGAATTGAGGACATCCTGCACCGTGATAGGTTCGCGGTACATGGCCTTCGGATTGAGTCCGGCGTGGCGGCGCGTCACCACCGCGATTTCGGCCAGTTGCTCAGAAGTGGTGCCATACAGGTGCATGTGTCGTCGCGCCGCCATCGCATAGGCCCCCACCAGCGTATTGCCGTAAGGACTCTCATAGGTATCTTCAGGAATGCTGGCGGGTCGCCCGCCTGTGCCAAGCATTCGTCCCCGGCTCGAAAGCTGGGTGCTGCCATAGCTAATCAGCGCCACCTCGCATTTGCCCGCGCGGATGGCGGCGACGGCGTGATTCAAATGCGCCTCGAACGAGGAGCCGCCAATAGAAGTGCTGTCGCTGTAGCGTGGAAAGATACGTAAATATTCACACAGCATGACCGTCGGCATACCCATCGTTTGCGAACTGCAAAAGACGCCATCGATCTCCTCTTTGCGCAGCCCGCTATCTTCCAACACACGCTGCAGGGCCTGCGCGTGCAACTGCATCTCCGTCATGTTGGGGACGCGCCCATAATCCGACTCGGCGACACCGGCAATCACGATACGTCCATTGTAGGCTGGCATGAAATACAGGTTCCTTTCTCGCTCGGAGGTTTGTGTAAGAGGATTATATCACCAAACCAGGGAATGGCGTACTCTCGTCCTGATGAATTTTGTCGACCGAATGGGGGAATAAGGGGCGTCTCGTTCTGTAGGGACAAGGGGACGAGGGGAGCGGATGAGGGGGCCTTGTGCTTGTCCGGGGTGGGGTGGCTAGCCGTTGCCCATCGCGCAATGCCGACAGAATCGCACCTGCGCGAGGACAAGCACAAGGCCCCCACATCCACCCTACCGCGCCCCTTGTCCCTACAGATGAGGGACGCAAGCGTCCCAATCAGTTCATCAAAATTCATCAGATCAGGAAAACATGCTACAATTAACCCATACAGTAACGCTAGCAGATTGGAGTACTTACTATGCCGGACACAACTCGCCCCAAACCTTTGCCGGTCGTCACTGAGGAAAGCCGCCCGTTCTGGGAGGGCTGCAAGCGCGGGATATTGCTGTTGCAGTACTGCGAGACGTGCCAGCATTACCAGTTTTATCCAC
>DASTKD010000079.1:0-8583 GCA_035716135.1 Ktedonobacteraceae bacterium | reverse complement strand
CGTTCGAGGTCTGCCGGGCGTAGCATAGTTCGATGAAAACGCCCATCAACCCGGCGAAATAGCACGCAATGGCGCGGTTCCGGTACGCCGGGAATCTCGACGGTAGTGAGTAATGATTCGTCCCGATTAAGAAGTGGTTCTGGCACTACAAGGTCTGTTTCGCGCCGAATTGCCTGCAACCAGAGCAACTCTGAGCGGATAGTTGCTACATTCTGGTATCCGGCACGCGAAATACGTAATACATAGCGCTGATTTTGGGAGGGTATGTCTATACGAAAAGTCGTATTGAGGAAGTGCTGAAGCGGGGTAATTTGTGCCTGCTCAAGACTATAAGCGGTTAGGGCAGTTTGCGCTAACCGCCGCATACGCCGTATTTGCGTGCTACGTGGAAGGTCATCAAAGCGTTGCATTGCGTTTTACGCGCTGAAACGCGCTTTCTGCCCCTGATGGAAAGGCGCAAGGGCGTTGTTGGCATTCACGGTAGTCGAAAGGCGTTCGACCAGCCCGGCAAACTCGCTGCCTGGCAGGGTCAGCACCAGTTCGGAGGGCGTCAGGCCGGTGTAGGTACGCGCGCCGATGCAGCCAAAGCTCATAGAGGCCAGCCCCGTCTGCAAAGCACGGGGAATCACGGCGCAGGTGGGACGCCCAAAGGCCGATTGACCGCCCTGTTGCAGCCAGTTCATATTGCCCATCGCCTCGGCTACCAGCATGGCCTGCTGCGTATCGATGATGCACAGCACTACATCAGCCGCGACGGGCAACTGGTCAAGACGACCATACACAATCGACGAGTGCGGGGTATTGACTACTGGAAGAGCCGCAACCTCGGCTGGCGAAAAATACTGCACATTCGCCATCGTCTGCACAAGGCCCTGCGCTCGCTGCTGCTCTGCTTCAGGCATGGTAAAACCCATCGTCATCATGCCGATGGGGCATTCCTGGTGATCTTGCGCAGTCGTGTAAAATACGCCCTTTTCGGCCAGTCGCCAGAAAGTGCAGGCCGACGGCACACGCGAGCCAACATGTTTTACATCATCAGGAACAGTCTCTACAAATGACAGGCCAATGGGTGGCTGTTTGAGGTTGAGCAAATCGCTGAAACGTTGGGTCAGTTCTTGATACAAGGAACGTCCTCTTTCTTGAGATATACATGGGTAGAGTACACGGGCTTTATTGTATCACAAGAGGTACGAGGGCGGCGCTTACGCCGCCCTCGTACCTCTTGTGATACAAATCTTCCTACGCATCCCTGTACTTTTTAATCAGTCCTTTGACCCAGTTCGTCTGCTTCTCGCTCGGCGCGAAATTGTGCTTTTGCAGGCGTTTTGCCATGTCGCCGATGAATGCGCGTTCGCTGGCTCCTACGCGCGGGCTATCGAGGGCGATAGTATCAAAGTGGGTCTGGAGGCGCTGCACCTGCTGGCGTAGCGTTGCCAGTTCGGGCGTTGACAGGCTGCTACGGGCTTCGGGTGCCATTGATGCCTGCCACTGGCGATACGCCGCCACATCGCTATTCCACGCACCCAGGCCGGCCAGTTCGTCGGCGCGCTCGTTGTGAGCCTGTCCAGCATGGCCGCGCACCCACTCAAAGGTGGGCGGCGTCTTGCGCTTCTTGAGCAGAGCGCGATAGAGTTCCCACAGGTCGGGGTTGGCTTTCATCTGAAAGACGCCCGTCGCTACCTTGATGGTGTACTCGCTATCGCTGTGAACCGTAAGCGGTTGATCGCGTGGCGCAAGGCACAAAGCCGCCAGCACCGCCGCGATTTCCGCGCGATTGTTGGTTGTCGCGGGCGACCGGGGGATATGCCCGTAGCATACGATGCGCGGCGCATCTTCATCTATATGTTCGCCGTCCACGTAATCGCTGGACGCCAGGATTACGCTCCAACCAGCCGGCCCACCGGGATTTTTGATACACGCGCCATCAGTATAGGCAACCACACCATGCTCGCCCAGCGTGGCACGCGCCTTTTCAACCGTCACATTGCGCAGGGAATCTAGAATTGAACGCCACTCTAACGACTCTTGTATTTCGCTCACCGCTTGCACCCTTTCAGAAGGATCATTTCTTGCCATGCAGTGTAGCATAGTCGCCTGTGTTTAGAAAGACTACTGGCTATTTTATACCGGCGATGGTTTGTAAGACGCCGCCGACGATGGCCCAGAGCGCGATGAACCATCCCCACGCGCCGCTGTGCCGTTTGCGTGCCGCCGCCACCGTTACCGTCTTAAACCAGCGAGCAGACGCGGGGCGAGTCAAGCGCCAGAAGATCAAAGGGGAAAAGATAACCAGAATCACTTCTGATACGAGAGGCCAGAAGTTTCCCCCTTTGATACTTTGGAACAGGCTAACGAGTTGAGCAATCCCGACTAACGATAACAGAGCATTAGCAACAATCTGTATCCGGCGCGCCCAGTTGCGACCGCGCCGCACCATCTCGCCGAAGAGGATCATGCCAACGGCGACGGGCCACGCCAGAACGAAAAGCAACACATTTCCCAGGATGGGATTGACGCCAGGGATTTTAGCTTCAGCAGGCAATTTAAATAAGACGACGGTAATCGGTGTTAAAAAGATTTGTACGGCCAGGCCCCAGTCAAAGGCGACGGCCATACCGATACCCTGCGGCGCTGGCAGTTCCTCAACAGGAGTTTCGATCACTTCAGGTTGCTGTGTTTCTCTCAAAGCAGTTTTTCCTTCATTACGCCGCTTCCGCAGCATGTTGCGCAGAATAAAGAGACGCGGGGAATATCCCCGCGCCCACCTCTAGTAAAGGTTGCCGCTTTTAACAATCTACTCCTCTTGAGACGAAAAAGAGCGGCTACTATGATATACGCTTAGACGTTTCTGACCAGCGCGCGCACGGCCTGCACGATATGGTGAGCGCTGATGCCTGCCTCTTCCATCAGTTCGGCGGGCGTGCCGGAGCCGGGCATGGATTGCACGGCCAGTTTGACAACCCTCGGCAACGCCCCATCGCGCTGTGCGAACGCCTCAAGCACGGCTTCGCCAAGTCCGCCTTCCGGCCAGTGGTCTTCCACCGTGACAAAGGTATTACCCGCTTCATCGGCAGCCGCGAAGAGCGTTTCTTCGTCGATGGGCTTAACGGTATAGGCGTCGATGACGCGCGCCCGGATGCCCTGGCTCTTGAGCTGGTCACAGGCATCGAGGGCATTGTGCAGCGTGATACCCGCCGCCACAATCGTTACTTCGTCCTTATCCGAGGAACGCACCACTTTGCTGCCACCGATGCTGAACTGCTCATCGGGGCCGTACAATACCGGAGTCTTCTCGCGTGTAGTACGCATATAGACGATGCCCTCGGTATCCGCCATCTGCGCCACAAGTTGCGCGGTCTGGTTAGGATCGCTGGGATAGAGTACCGTGCTGCCAAAGACGGCTCGCATCATCGCCAGATCCTCCAGCGCCATCTGCGACGGGCCATCCTCGCCAATCGAGACGCCTGCGTGCGAACCGCACAGGCGGATATTGGCGTGCGAAACGGCGGCCATGCGAATGAAATCATAGGCGCGTGAGAAGAACGCCGCGAAAGTCGAGGCAAATGGTATCTTATGGCGCACGCTCATACCTACCGCCGCCGCCACAAGCTGCTGCTCCGCGATATACTGCTCGAAGTATCTATCAGGAAAGGCTTTGGCAAACTCCTCGGCATAGGTGGAGTTGCTGACTTCGCCATCCAGTCCAACCACGTTGGGATTAGCCGCGCCGAGCGCCTTGAGCGCGTCGCCATAAGCTTTGCGCGTGGCAACTGCCTCTTTGCCGTCATATTTCGGCAACTCGATGGCCTTTTTCGCGGCTTCCGGGGCGGGTTGGAGATCTTCCGGCTTTTGGACCGGGAAGGTCTTGCTGCGCACAGGGTGTAGTTCGCTCAGGGCCTGCTCTTCCTGCTGCTGGTTGAGAGCCTTGCCATGCCAGCCGTTTTTATTTTCCAGGAAGGAGACGCCTTTGCCCTTGACGGTCTTAGCGATAATCACGGTCGGCAAGCCGTTGGGCTGGATCGCCCGCGCATAGGCCGAGTTGATCTCGTCATAGTTGTGTCCATCAATGACGATGGCATTCCAGCCAAAGCCTTTGGCGCGCGCTTCATAGGCGGCGGTGTCCCAGCCCAGCTCGGTTTCGCCGCGCTGCCCCAGGCGGTTGCAGTCGAGGATGGCAACCATATTATCCAGTTTATAATGCGTGGCGTGATCGAAGGCTTCCCAGATAGAACCCTCCGCCATTTCACTGTCACCCAGCAAAACCCAGATATGATAGGGCAATTTGTCCAGGTATTTACCGGCCAGCGCTACGCCCACGCCAATCGGCAGACCCTGCCCCAGCGAACCGGTGGCGACATCCACCCAGGGCAAAAGCGGCGTGGGATGCCCCTCTAAGCGGCTGCCAAATTTGCGTAAGGTCAGCAGTTCTTCGTCGCTGATCGCGCCCGCCGCCTTGAACATCGAGTAGAGCAGGGGCGAGGCATGGCCTTTCGAGAAAATCAGGTGATCGTTATTGGGATGTTTCGGATTGTCAAAGTCGTAATGCAGATAGCTGCTCATCAGCACGGCCATCAGATCAGCCGCCGACATCGACGAAGTGGGATGCCCTGATCCGGCGGTAGTCGTGCAACGAATGCTATCTACGCGCAACTGCTGCGCAAGCTCTGTCCACTGTTGGACCTGTGTATTGGTTTCGGTCGTTGTCATATTTTCTCCTCATTCTTGTTGAAGCGCAATTTGCGTCAATGCATGTTTTGTCCTTCATTATTAACACGTTTCCGCTTTCTTATAAGACGCAAAGGCCATTCCAACATTTTACAGGCGTCCGCGAAGGACGCCAGTGCAACCCTATTATACCATCAAACGGGGGTTGTTGTTCGTCGGCGCGAATGGAATATGTCTATTCTCCTGAAAAAAGCCACTCCCTAAAAATAAGCATTTCCATGCTGGTACCGGGGGAGAACTTCCAGATCGGTTAAGGACATATCAGCAGACACATACACCATATTGATGAGTTTCAGCCATGTAATCGTATCTGAAAACACTATTATTTTTCTTCTACATCTTTACCATTAACAAGATGATGCAGAATAAGCTTGACATATCGCCATTGTTGAGATACGCTTTCTCTGGTCAACAAGCGAGGCAAAGAGTCGAGTATGCATATGGGTATCAAGATGGACAAAGCGCCCCGTGATATGAATCCTTTAGAGCTTCAAAACCGGTGTTGGAGCGAGATAGAGAAATTTAACCGCAAGGAAACCAGCGATGACCAGTACTGCCTGGAGATTTTCCGGCGCGCGCTGGTGCTTCGCGATGAGCAGGCATGGGACATACTGGCACGGCGCTTCGCGGGAACGATTCTTGGTTGGCTCCATCGTCATCCCTACCGGGAAGCCGCATATCGCTTGCACAGTGAAGAGGATTATGTGGCTCTGACTATCGAGAAATTATGGATGGTAACGGTGCGCAACCAGTCTCTGGAATTTCAGACCCTGGCTGGAGCGCTCAAGTTCATGCGCGCCTGCCTGAATAGCATCGTCATTGATAGCCTGCGCAGTCAAGCCAGAAAGGCGTCTCTTCCAGATACCGGCCTCAACGAACTGGCCGCACCAGCCAGCGACGAAGGCAGTGCGTCCTGGGAGGTCATCAAGAGCATGTTGCCCGGCCCGCGCGAACAACGTCTGGCCTATCTGCTCTTTTATTGTAATCTTAAACCCCGGCAGGTGATACAATTCTGCCCCCTGGAGTTTAGCGACCCGCAAGAAATTTTCCAGATGAAGCGTAACATCCTGGATCGTTTGCGGAACAATAAAGACCGCCTGCAATGGCTACTCGGCAGAACAAATCTGCGAGCGCCGTAGATATGATTATTCGTTTGAAGTGCATCCCTAAAAAATTCTTGCCGGCACGTTTAATTAACAACATTTAGCATTAGCAAGCAGGGAAGCTTGCCGAGAAGGGAAGATACATGGCGGACTGTTCTCATTCCTCTGCACCTGGCGACGAGGAGCTGCTGCGTTATGCGCTGGAAGGGTATGCATTACCTTCAGAGAAACAGGCGCATCTGGAGCAGTGCGCAGCGTGCCAGCAACGGCTTGCAGAGTATATCCGGCTCAACGAAGCGCTGGTTGGACGTTTCTATCGTCGTTTTTGCCCGAGTGGAATTCAAATAAGCCTTTATTGTGAAGGATTGCTTGCTGATGATGAACGTATCAGCATCGCCAATCATATCCTGGAATGCCCGCTTTGCGCTGCCGAAGTCACATTCACCCGTCGCTTTATGCAAGACGCGCCTGCGGTAGTCGAAACTGGTTTCTCGCCTCTCAGCGCTCTGCATCGCGTGGTTGGCGTATTGACTAAAAAACAGGCACAACTGGTAACGCGCGGTGATGAAGCCGCCTGGCCGCGACAATACCGCGCAGACGGCGTTGACCTCTCATTGCACCTCTCGCGGGCCAGTAGCGGTGAGAGGATGCTGCTTGGCATTCTCTCCAGCGCTGACAGCTTGAAAAGCGTAGATGTTTTCGAGGGAGCAGCAGTGGAACTTCACGCCGGGTCCTTTCCCGGCAACCTCGAGCAGGAAATGTTCGAGGGATGCATCCAGAGGGTGCTAGTCGATGACCTGGGTAACTTCGTCTTTCACGCTGTCCAGAGTGGCGATTACATCCTGTTAATCCACCTGCCCGAACAGGATGTGGTAATTGAGCAGATCACTATTGATTAGCATTCCTGAAAATACACAACACAAGTTCGTAGAACGCATCTCATAGCGGCTATCATAGACTGATCACTCGACCTGGCCGCCGGGGGTGAATCGCCACCTATGGATACCGATCACTTGCTACAGCAAATACGCGACCTCAGCCTGGGAGATGGTCGCCAGCTTGTTACGAAATACGCCGCCGCTCTCTCTAATCCGGCGGCCTTCGGCATCCTGCTGGCCGACGAAGCCCTGAAAGAATTGTATACCCCGTTTTTCTCACTCAAATTAGCCGAGGTGCTAATCTCATTCGGCGATGGTGTCCGGCACCTCTCCTCGCACGCGCTCGGACTCAAGGCAAAGGGTGACGCCCTCGTCCAGATCGGGCATTTTCGGGAAGCCATAGAATGCCTGGATGCTGCTGGAGAAGAATTTCTGTGTCTGGGAGATGAGGGAAACTGGGCGCGCAGTCGCATAAGCTGGATGACAGCCAGCGAGTCATTAGGCCATGTCGAAGAGGCGCTGCGCGAGGCCAACCGCGCTCGCAGCGTCTTTGAACGGCTGGGGGAACAGTACTGGGCCGCTATTGTCGCAGTTAATACGGCAGTGATCTATGACCATATGGGTCGTTACCAGGATGCAATACAACTCTATACCTACGCGCGCGCTACCTTTCTCACTGTCGTGGATCAACCTGAAACCGCTATCAAACGAGCTATAGCGATAGCAGAATTCGACCAGGCCGTAAGTTTTTGTCGGCTCGGCAGATTTGCTGAAGCATTACAGCTTCAACAACAGGCATACGCCAGTTTAATAGCGCTTGGTGATACGCAATTGACCATTTTTATAGAAATAGATATGGCAAACATCGATTATACACAGGGCTATTACGGTCAGGCGTTGTTACGCTATGTGCGCGCTCGTGATGCTCTCTCACAAAATGATACTGGTACCCCCACGAATCCTATGCTCCTGGCAGAGCTTAAACTTTGGATGGCTAACTGCCTGACCAAGCTAAACAGGTCACAAGAAGCCTGTCAGTTAGTAGAAGAGGCAGTTGATCTCTATCGCCAAAGCGGTACTTCGTTGCAAACAAGCAATGCCTTGCGTGAATATGGTACAGCTCTTCGAGCTTCCGGTAAATTGCCAGAGGCCCTGGATGCTTTGCGAGAGGCGCTGGTACTATTTCATCATGGCGGGCTTGGTCATTTCGTTCGGACTACAAAGCTTCAGCAGGCAGAAATATTGCTTGAAATGGGGAACTCTGACGAGGCGTATACTCTTGCTCGTCAAATCAGAGAACAAGTTGATGACCAGAGCTTTATGGTACAATCCGTTGGCGCGGCCCTGATTATGGCGGAAGCCCTGCTGCTCGATGCACGACAAGCCTCTGGGAAGGATAATCAGACACCACTCCTGGAACAGGCGGCGCTTTTATGCAAGCAAAGCGCGCTCCAGGCGAAAGATCATCACCTGCAGGAGGAGATTTACAAGAGTCACTATTTACTGGGACGTATATTTGCTTTTCAAGGAAATAGCTTTAAGGCCGCAAAGCACTACCTGGCCGCGATTATCCAGATTGAACGCATCCTGAAAAACCTGGCTTTCGACCTCTCTCCGTCCTTTCTGCACTCGGCATGGGCAGTGTACGAAGCTATGGTGGTGCTCTGCCTCCAACAATCTCAAAGAGAACGCGCTTTCAGCTACCTGGAACGCGCGCGCTCGGTGGCCCTGTCACAATATCTCAGGCAGGCGAGCAGTCAATACGACAAACAAAGCGAGCAAGACGAGATAGCTGTACAACCTGAATTGCAGGCCAACAAGACGACGGCGCTACGCATACAATACGAGCTGCGAGAATGGCAGGAAAAGTACCATTC
>DASTKD010000078.1:0-2890 GCA_035716135.1 Ktedonobacteraceae bacterium | reverse complement strand
AGGTTCTCACAATCAGGGGGCGTCGCAAAACGGCGGCTACTTCATGATAGATAGCGTACTGCTCCTCTTCGGATGGCAGCCCCTGCGCGGCCAGTAATTCGGTGCGGAACAGGCCAACACCTTCGGCCCCCATCTCGACAGCTTTATGCGCCTCGGCCACTGAGCCGATATTCGCAAATACCTCTATATGCGCGCCATCGGCAGTCATGCCAGGACGCTCGCGGTAGACCTCCAAATCCTGCCTTTCGCGCCGCGCCATCTCCAGGCGAAGCTCAACCTCGCGGCGGCTCACCTCGTCGGGCGAAACCGTCACTTCGCCTTTTTCTCCATCGACGACAAGCGGGGTACGATCGCTGATTTCAGCCAGCGCGCCAGCCACACCAACCACAGCGGGAATACCCAGGCCCTGCGCTACAATAGCAAGATGCCCCGTCGCTGAACCCGATTCCGTGACAATGGCCTGTAAAAGCGCCGGGTCCAGGCCGATCATATCGGCGGGAGAGAGATCGCGCGCGACAAGAATAGCGGCGCGGTCAAGACGTACCTCCAGCGAGATGCCCAGCAATTCCGCCACAATACGACGACCAGCCTCGCGCACATCTTCCGCGCGCGCCGCCAGATAGGTATCAGATAGACTCGCCAGTTGTCCGGCGTATTCGCCCGCCACGCGCGTTACCGCCGCTTCAGCGCTACAACCAGAGGCGATCAGGGCATCGGCTCCCTGTTTCAATTCGGGATCATCCAGCATCTCTAGCTGCGCCCCCAGTATAGCCGTTACCGGTCCACTTGCCGCGCTCAGCAGCTTATCCAGGCGCGTAATAGCCTGCCCAATCGCCCGTTCAAGGCGTGCCGTCTCTAGCGGTGCCTCAACCGTGCGCTGCTCCATGATATTCACTGGAGGAAGAGGACGTATAGCCTGAGCAGCGCCACTGGCAATGCCTGGAGACGCGGGTATCCCCCGCAGTATCTTCATCCCAGGTCTCTTTCGAGCAGCGCCGCCAGCTTATCAACCGCCGTCTGCGCATCCTCGCCATCAGCATAAAGCACAACCTGCTCGCCCTGTTCAGCGCCAAGTGTGAGTATGGAGAGGATCGACTTGGCATTGACCTTTTTCTCATTTTTTGACAGCAATATCTGGCTTTGGAAGCCCTTCGCGTTCTGCACAAAAACAGCCGCCGGGCGAGCGTGCAACCCCGATTTGCTCCCCAGCCTGACTGTGCGTTCCACCATGTGTTCCGGCATATGCACTCCTTTAATCATCCGATGAATTTTGCCGACTGCTAATGCAACAATGACCGCTACGTTTCTGTAGGGACAAGGGGCGAGGTTGGGTGGATGCGGGGGCCTTGTGCTTGTCCTCGTGGGATTCACCCGATCCGACAGGGCATCACCATACCTCCAACGAATCGTATTGCCACGAGGACAGGCACAAGGCCCCCACCCGTCCCCACATCCGCCCCTTGTCCCTACAGGATAGGGGCGGACGCTTCATTGCGAAAATCGGTCAGCAAAATTCACCGGACAATAAAATCTCAAACCTTCAGGACAAAGAGAACGTCACGTCCAGCCTGCACCGCTCCACTGGCACAATACACGATGGTCCCGCTCCCCGTGGAAACAACCGGACTCAGCATCACCTTGCCCATACGCTCGATCGCTGCGCGATCAAAGCGCACGATAGGCGTTCCAGCGTGAACCACCTGGCCCTCGACGGCAAGATTCTCGAATCCCTCACCTTTAAGCTCGATGGTATCAAGCCCAAGATGCACGATAAGCTCAACACCGTTGTCGGTAGCGATACCAAAAGCGTGTCCGCCCGGAAAGAGCTTGACCAGCGTACCAGGCACAGGCGCGACCGCTACACTCCCTGATGGGTCGATAGCCAGGCCATCGCCCACCATTTTCTGCGCGAACACCTCGTCAGGCACGTTTGCCAGTTCGACGACCGTGCCGTCGAGCGGCGCAAGAACGTCTATCTCTGCCATTATTCTCCGGCACCTCCGCCGCTCTCTACCGCATCCTCGACCTCACTGCGGCCTTTGATGATGCGATTCATGCGCGTGGCGATGCGATCAGATTGCGTCCCCATGACGACTTGCGCAATCTTGCCGCGCTTAATCACGCCAGAAGCACCAAGGCTCTTGAGACGCGCTTCGTCGATCAACTCTGGTGTGTTGATGAAGAGACGTAGCCGCGTGATGCAGCCCTCTACGCTCTGGATGTTCTCCTTGCCACCAAGAGCAGCGATCACTTCTACGGCCAGCACGTCATCGCGGTCTTCCGTCGCGGTTGCGGCTCCCGCCGCGCCTCGCTTCGCAACTTTCGGCCCGCGCTGGCTTTCAGGCAGAATCCAGTCGGTACTCAGGCCAGTCGAGGCTTCACCACGCCCCGGCGTTCCCAGATCAAAGCGCTTGATGACGAAACTGAATACGAAGTAGTAAATGACGCCGTAGGCCAGCCCGATGAGCAGTAGTACGAGAGGCTGGTTCGTGTTCGACTTGCTAAAGTTCAACAGGTAGTCGGTCAGTCCGGCTGAGAAGCCGAAACCTATCCTGATGCCCAGCAGTGTGCAGACCGCCAGCGCGGTTCCCGTCAGTAGAGCGTGAATCACAAAGAGCAACGGCGCAACGAAGATGAAGGCAAACTCAATCGGCTCGGTAACGCCCGTCAGGAAGGAGGTCAGCGCCGCCGTAATCAGGATGCCAGCCGCTACTTTGGGGATACGCGCCTGGCGCACCATCGCCAGACATGCAGCAGGTAAGCCAAACATCATGATGGGGAAGAAACCGGCCATGAAGTTGCCAGCCGTAGGATCACCGGCGAAGTAGCGCGTCAGGTCGCCATGCGACACCACCCCGTGTGAAGTATACGTGCCAAGCTGGAACCAGAC
>DASTKD010000077.1:0-2168 GCA_035716135.1 Ktedonobacteraceae bacterium | reverse complement strand
ACGCCCAACACCAACAACGAGACCCCAACAACAGCCAACGAGCCTGGCTCCATCCAGTTCTATGGCACGGTGCAGAGCGCAGGCACGAACAGCCTTGTCGTTACTATGCCCGCCGGTGGGACGCTCCCGTTTACGACCAATGCTTCAACCGATCTGAAAGATTGGAATAACGCATTGCCGAGCGTTGGTTCGCAGGTCAAAGTCGAAGTGACGGCTAATACGGATGGCAGCTTCACCGCCACCAAGGTTGGCAACGTCGATAGCAGCAACAACACGACTCAGGCGCAATATACCGGCGTGACGACGGCGGTGGTCGGTTCCGACCATGTGCTGCACTTCGCGGTGGGCAACAAGAGCTTCAGCTTCGCCATTGCCCCCACCGCCGACCTGGGCGACTTCAACGGCAACGTGCAGTCCATCCAGAACGGCGCGAACATCAAAGTCACGGTGCAGTTCAACGGCACCACCGGCAGCGCCATCGAAGTCAAAATGAACAGCGGAAATTAGTCTTGATACCTCTAGCGACGCCCATTATGGGCGTCGCTACTTTGTTCCCCACACAAGCTGATCCCCGGAGTAGGCATCAAATACCTCTTCAATTCAAGTGGATTGCGTTCTAGTGACTTTGATGCTTACAGGCTCTAAATAGTGACGCTAAGAGACAAGATGAGTCAATTACAAATTTGCTAGCGAATACTCAAGCTCTTGTCTGGATTTTGTGAGGTTCTGCATATTGCTGATGGAATTTGAGCCGCCAAGAGTGACATTTTCTGCCACACAGTATGCGAAAAATTTGGCCTGTCGCGCCCAGAGTAGCGTTTTGTAATATTTGATACCTTCCAGCTCACTGGCTGAGATTGGCGCTTCGCTCAAATATGCCTGTATAAATTTCCTGTACGCCTGGGTCCCTTCAGGAAAATACCAGCATTCATTTAAGGCCACATCGAAGAGTAACGGGCCGCGCCCGATTGCGCCCCAATCGATAATGCCTGTGCGCCCTGTCTCTTTTCCGCAACGTATCTCCATCGCGTCTGCCCAAATAATGCCGTGAGTAACTTTGTTATGTTTCTCGTATTCACGCGCCGCTTCTATCGCCTGGCGGATCAACGGAGCAAGCCCAGGCTGAACCGCTATGTAGGGAGTCTCTTCAAGCAGGAAATCATACAGACTGGCTGCGCACCAGTCGCCCGATTCGTCGAGAAGAATGCTGTGAGTGCGTCCCAGCAAATAGCCATAAAGCGAGGCTGCGTCCGGTCTGGAGAGATCAAGACGCTCTCCGGGAACATACTGTAGAAGCGCGAGAGGCTGACTTTGACCATGTCTACCTTCTACCAGTATGGAAAGCGTTTCCTGTTTTGTATGCAGCGGAACACCGCTAGTGATGCCGCGCCGCTCGACCAGTTCCGCTGCATACAGGCCACTTTCAAATGCTTGCCGGGTTGTATAGGCGTATTTTGCGATGAAACGTTCATGCTCTGCCTCAATGAGCCATATCTCGCTAGTCATGCCGCCGGGAAGCCGTTGAATAGTAAATGGCTCGGACAGAGGCCATGCTTTCAATGCAGCAAACAACATTTCGTCGCTAAGGTTCGAATTCATAGAGGCTAATGTGCCATCGAGATTATGAAGAACAGGACGGCCACCACCACGATTAAAAACACCAGTGTGCCGAGCGCCAATAGGGCGCGGCGGCGCGCTTCGGCGGCGCGTAGTACGGCGACGCGCTGGTTTTCGGTGGCGCACCATTGCGATCTGCGGCAGTTGGGACACAGGGGGAAGAGTTCGTAGGGGAAGTACAGTTTATCGCCGCGTATCTTGTCGCGTATCTCACGGCTTTCAAAAACGGCGTGGCAATGGGAGCAGCGCAAGAGCAGGTACTCGGCCCAATCGCTGGCTTTGCACTGCGGGCAGCGCATGGTGGCTGACGGCGTAGCCGTCCAGCGATGGTGACAGCGATGGCAATAATGCGAGCTTCCCTGCTGCGCATCCGGCGCGATGCCCTGTAACATACCGTTTTGTTGCAATAGCCGGGCATCATCCGGCCAGAGTTTATACGAGAAACCTTCTATGGCAAAATCGATGTCAGATGCGCCCGTTGTGTCAAGCGTGGGAAAGGCGAAACGTTTATCGCCGCCTGCGCGCGTCGTTGTAGTGCTTCCAGAAGTAGA
>DASTKD010000076.1:0-6050 GCA_035716135.1 Ktedonobacteraceae bacterium | reverse complement strand
CTTTTGTAATTGCTCGCTCACCTGGTCAACCGTTCCCGCCAGCAGGTGAGGTGTCTCCATGACCTGCTCGCGGCTGAGCGCGAAGCGATGGGCCAGGCGGTCTGCTCCCTCCCCGCGCCAGTCGCTGAGGACCATGTCCACAATGAAGAGATTGAGTTCCAGGTCGAGCAGCCTCTCAGCCGCAGCCTCTTGAATCCACGTCACCTTACGCGCGACCGACGCGGCACTCGCGTCCGCCAGGTCTATGCGCTGCGAACCTGGTTCCACCATGCCCCTGGGAAGAATGCTGACGATATCCGCCTCGCGCGCCGCTACCGAAAGGATGCGTTTTCCGCTTCCTCCTACCACGATAGGTGGGCGTGGAAACTGTAATGGGGAGGGAAGACCTCGCATACCGGTGATCTGGTAGTGGATTCCGGCGAAAGTTACCGGATCAGAGGAAAACAGGCTTTTGATGACCTGTAGAGCCTCGACCATGCGGTCGATACGTTCACAAGGTGGATCGAAGCTCAGCCCGATCTGCTCATACTCCGACTGCATCCACCCGGCTCCCAGGCCCAACTCGAAGCGTCCTCCTGAAATCACGTCCAGGGTGGCAGCGATTCTGGCGAGCAGAGCGGGATGGCGAAAATCGTTGGCAAAGACGAAGCTGCCGATGCGAAGCGTATTTGTCGCCTGGGCAACCAGTGCCAGAGCCAGAGCGGTGTCAAACTGGTCGTTGAGGTGATCCGGGATTAGAAACGTGGAGTAGCCGAGACGTTCCGCCAGGCAAGCCCGCGCCACCAGCGCGTCCAATGATGCGCCGCTATTGTGTGTGACGACCCCGAAACGGAATGGTCGATGCAACTGCATGGTAGAGGTATCCCTTCCCGTAAGCCGCTCCCGTCATCACAGGAGGCCGCTGAGCGTGAGAAAATTTTCAAAGAGGATGCGTGTGTGGTCACGATACGGCGGCGAGAGGTAGCGTGCCTCTCGCTCGATACCTTCATATGCCGCGAGTCCCAGAAGCGCGATGGTCTCATCGCGCCAGGGATGATGCTGTACCCACGTAACCAGCATATCAGGCGTTAATTCGATGTGGTATTGCAGTCCATACGCCCGTTTTCCATAGCGGAAAGCTTGCTCAGGCGCATCCGGCCTCACCGCCAATCGCCGCGCGCCTTCGGGAAGTGTGTAGGTGTCCTCGTGCCAGTGAAACATATGCTGGTAGCCAGGCAGACCTGCGAAGAGGGGATCGCTGATCCCCTCCATAGTAAACTGCGCGTCAAAAAAGCCGATTTCAGTAAGCCCCTTACGGATAATCGGAGCGCCAAGCGCGCTGGCTAATAATTGTCCCCCCAGGCAAATCCCCAGAAAGGGAATATTCCATTCGACTGCCCGGCGAATGAGTACTTTCTCCTGAACCAGGTGGGAAAGCTCTTCATCACCGGCGTATTCTGGCCCTCCCAGGGAGAGAATGGCACCGTAGTCTGTGGGATCGGGCAGCGTACCCTCTGGCACCATGACCACATCGTAGGATATGGAATGCTCCTGCAACAATTCACCGAGATAGCCCGCCGGATCAATTTCGATATGTTGCAGCACTAAGACGCGATTCTGTGGCATATATGACTTCCTGAAAGTTGTACCGAACGCGCTTGATCGCGTCCCTGATGAACATTTCCAATCAAGACCGGTTATGCCCTGTCATCCCGCGCTTCCCCTTGTCATCCCGCGCTTCCCCTTGTCATCCTGAGCGAAGCGAAGGATCTCTCCAGCCGCGTACAGATCCTTCGCTTCGCTCAGGATGACAGGGTCGGGTTTGGTCGTCACTATTCAGGATGACAGGGTTGGTTTTGGTCGTTACTATTCATCAGGCAGACAAAGATATAATGATAAGTTTACAACATCTGGACGAGCAACCGATATACGGCTATAATCAGGTCGAAAATACGCTATATGAAGGAGGATTTTGGATAATGCCGCGTGATTTACCTGTTGGGAACGGGAGATTGCTCCTGAATTTTGATAAAAGCTACAACCTGCGTGATATTTACTGGCCGCATGTCGGCCAGGAATTACAAACGGCGGGCGATATTTCACACACGGGGATATGGGTTGAGGGCCGTTTCGCCTGGCTCGACTCGCCTGACTGGCAGCGCGACATGGTGTATGAGGCGGAAACGCTGGTAACGCATGTGACGCTCCAGCATCCCGCGCTGCAATTGCAACTGGTGATACGCGATTGCGTCGATTTCACCCGTCCTCTTTTCTTGCGCCAGGTCACTGTTGATAACCAGGCCGATCACCCGCGCGAAGTGCGGCTGTTCTTTCACTATGACTGGCACATCTGGGACGCCGCGGACGCCAATACCGTTTTCTACGACCCGGCGCGGCACTCCCTGGTAGCTTATAAGCGGCAAGGTTATTTTTTGATGAACGGACAGATTGGCGAGGGCGCGAATGCCCGCACAGGCATTTCAAGCTGGGCGACGGGCAAGAAAGAAACGGGCGGCAGCGAGGGAACGTGGCGCGACGCGGAAGATGGCGAGTTGGGACGCAACCCGATTGCGCAGGGGTCGGTGGACGGCACCATCGCGCTGCATCTGGGCAATATCGCGGCGAGAGGGTCCGGCGTGGCCTATCACTGGCTGGCAGTGGGTATAAACATACAGGCCGTGACGGAACTCGATAAACTGGTACGCCGGCGCGGGCCGGAGACTTTCATAACGCGCACGCACAACTACTGGCATAGCTGGGTAAATAAGGATCATCAGGATTTCGCCGACCTGCCCGCCTCGCTGATTGACCTGTACAAACGCAGTCTGCTGGTATTGCGCACGCAAATCGACTACGATGGCGCGATCATCGCCGCTAACGATGCCGATGTTCAGCATTTCTCTAACGATAGCTACTCGTATATGTGGCCGCGCGACGGCGCTTTAGTGGCTAATGCGCTCAGCCACTCGCGCTATTCTGAGATCACACGCGGGTTTTACGACTTCTGCAACTTCGTATTGACGCGGGAGGGCTATCTGCTGCACAAGTACAACCCCGACCACTCGTGGGGGAGTAGCTGGCAATCGTGGATTGATGGGAACGGCAACCCGCAATTGCCTATTCAGGAGGATGAGACCGCGCTGGTGATCTACAGCCTGTGGCAACATTACCAGTTGTTCTCGGACATCGAATTTGTCGCGCCGCATTTTCGCACCCTGATAACGCGCGCCGCCGATTTTATGGTGCGTTACCGCGAAGAGCATACGCGCCTGCCGGAAGCCTCCTACGACCTGTGGGAAGAGCGGCGCGGCATCCTGACATTCACGACGGCATCGGTCTACGCGGGACTCGACGCGGCCTGCAAATTTTCGAACCTGTTTGGTGAAACAGAACTGGCAGACAAATATCGCCAGGCGGCGGAGGAGATTAAAGAGGCGGCTTTGCGCTACCTGTGGGACGAGGGACAGGGACGCTTTCTACGTATGATTACCGTTGATACGGATGGTACAATCCACAAAGACGCCACGATAGATAGCAGTTTATGCGGCTTGTTTTTGTTCGGCATGTTCGAGGCGACGGATAGCCATGTGGAGCGCACCATGCAACAACTTGAGCAGAGGCTGTGGGCAAAGACAGCAGTAGGTGGTATGGCGCGTTATGAGAACGATTACTATTACCAGGTGACGCAAGATCTCAACCAGGCGCAGGGCAATCCCTGGTTCATTTGCACGCTGTGGCTGGCGCAATACCGTATCGCCCATGCCGCTACCATCGACGAACTGCATACGGCCCTGTCACTGCTGCAATGGGCGCAGACCCACGCCCTGCGCAGCGGCGTGATGGCAGAACAAATCAACCCTTTCAGCGGCGAACCGCTCAGCGTGTCACCCCTGACCTGGAGCCACGCCGAATACGTGTTGACAGTGCGCTGGTACCTGGGCAAATATCACCGGTTCATGAAATAGAAATCAGTCCTCGACGAGCTTACCGAGCAATTTGAGGGTGATGCCGAGGGCGAGGATGACGGCGGCGTTGACGCCCAGTTCAATCATAGCATTGGTGAAATCCTGCGCATTGCCAGGACGCGAGGTTTCAACTGAAAGCTTAGCGCCAATGGACAGAATACCGCGCGTAGCAGAGACGATGCCAATGAAAAGGAACGGGCGCAGCGAGGTTGTATGGGACTGGAGATAATGTGTAACAGTACCAAGCACCTCCATGATAATGAGTACCAGCAGGAGGTCTGAAACAAACTGAATAATAGCGCCCGCCAAAATTGCAGGCGTTAACAGGATATGAAGAGGTAAATCGATGAGATGGTCGGCAAAATCCCAGAAAGCGTAGCCCAGGGCGATAAGTCCTCCAACAAGAAAGCAGACGCCGACGACGGCATAAATGACCGAGTCGCCATTATCCAGAAAATGGGCTGCTATCCTGGCGACAGGGTCGTTGCGTCCGTGATGTTGCCCATTTTTATGATGAGATGCTTTCTGCTCTTGAGCGGCGCTTACCTGGCTACCTATATCGCCGAGTTTGCCCTGGTGATCTGACATATGGGTGTGTCTCCTTCTGGTATCATGCTACGCCCGTCATGTGATGAAGGCATTATACTGGACAATTCGTAAATCTACAATAATTGCAGAGTTAAAAGGAGGTCAAAATGCCGCGCTGGCTCTATTTCTTGCTGATTTTTGCTTTTCTGGCACCCGTGCTTGATCTGCTGCATGTCCCTCCTGCCTTGCTTTTTGTTGTAGCCGGACTCGGCATTGTGCCATTAGCAGGCTTGATCGGTCAATCCGTCGAGCAGGTGGCGGAACACACGGGAGAGCGCATCGGTGGCCTGTTGTTCGCCACCTTCGGCAATGCGACGGAGTTGATTATCGGCATATTCGCGCTCAGCGAAGGACTCATTGATGTGGTACACGCCTCGATCATCGGCTCCGTTCTGGGCAACGCGCTGCTGGTGCTGGGCGCGGCAACCTGTGTAGGTTGCATCAAACATGGTCGCCTGCATTTTGAGACGCGCCCGGCCAGCCAGTATTCATCGCTGCTGGCCCTGAGCATAGGCGGCCTCATGCTGCCAACGGTCGCCGAACTGCTGGCATCGCGCAATCACCAGGCGAATATTGTCGAACGAGGCGCGACGCTCTCCGTCTTTATCGCGGCAATGCTGCTGGCCGGCTACCTGGCCTCCATCCTCTTTAGCGTTTTTCGCATCGGCGATAAACCATCCCCGGACGAAGCCGATCTGGATGTCGTGGTGGGGGCGCGTTCCGAGTCCGCCATCGCGCGTTTGCTCGCCTACAGGCAACATATCTTGCAAAGCGGCGCGCGCGGCAAAACCGACGCGCTACACCAGATCGATACCACTCTGAACACGATTACTGGACAGGAGATCGGCCAGCACGACGCACTGGCAGCAAACACCACTCCAACTCAGCAAGTAAAAACGCCGGTCGCGCCAATCGCGTCAGGAGCCGGGTCGGCTCAAACAAAAGAGACAGGCGAGGCAAAAGCGAGCCTCTGGCTGGCCCTGCTCTGGCTGGCTCTGGCTACGGCGGGGGTGGCGGTGCTTTCGGAGATACTGGTGGGTTCGATTGAACCGCTCACAAAAACGCTGGGTTGGAACGCGGCGTTTGTGGGTCTAATTTTTGTGCCGTTGATTGCCGGTGTACCGGAATACTTTAATACCATCTCGATGGCGCTGGATAAACGCATGGAAATGGTGCTGGCAGCTTCCGCCGGGTCGTCGATACAGATCGCGCTGCTGATCGCGCCCATTCTGGTACTCGTCAGCCTCTTCACGCCGCACCAGCTTGATCTGGTGTTCAGTATTATCGAACTGGCCGTGCTGGCTCTTACCGCCTTCTTGTTCAGCGAGATCACACGCGACGGCGAACTGGTATGGCTGGAGGGCCTGCTGCTGATCCTGCTCTTCGCTATGATGGGCGGAACGGTATTCCTGTTCGGAGCATAATGAGACATGTTTGAAGAGGTAAGCTGAACAATGAGACAGGCTCTGTCTCATTGTTCAGCTTACCTCTTCAAACAAATTTTATACAGGAATCGTC
>DASTKD010000075.1:0-10580 GCA_035716135.1 Ktedonobacteraceae bacterium | reverse complement strand
GCAGGACATGATGAAATCCCGACGGAATCTTTCTGCGACGAGGACAAGCACAAGGCCCCCACCCCTCCCCGCATCCGCCCCTTGTCCCTACAGGACGAGGACGAACGCTTCCCGTCATTCCTTTTATTCAGTTGTCAAATTTTACCAGGACATTGAAGTCATTACACATCCGCCAGCACCGCACCGGTATTGGCGGATGTTACCAGTGAGGCGTAGCGGCGTAGCCAGCGACTGTTGATGCGGTCGGTTGGCGGCGTGACATGTTCGAGGCGCTGCGCGATTTGCTCAGGGCTGAGATTTACGTCGAGGCGGCGCTCGAACAGGTCGATGGAGATCATGTCGCCATCGACGAGAGCGGCGATGGGGCCGTTGGCGGCTGCCTCTGGCGAGACATGGCCGATGCAGGCTCCGCGCGTGCCACCGGAGAAACGCCCATCGGTTATCAGCGCGACCTTTTCGCCCAGACCCATGCCCATGATGTTAGCTGTAGGAGCCAGCATTTCTTGCATACCAGGGCCGCCGCGCGGGCCTTCGTAGCGGATCACCACCACGTCGCCCTCTTTTACCTGCCCGTTCAGAATACCGGCGCAGGCAGCTTCTTGAGAGTCGTAGATACGCGCGGGGCCGTGATGCTTCATCATGGATGGAGCCACCGCGCCCACTTTGATGACCGCGCCGTCGGGGGCCAGGTTGCCGAAGAGGATAGCCAGGCCACCACGTTCGCTGTGTGGCTTCTCGACGGAAAGAATGACTTCCGGGTCTCTGATTTCGGCTTCCGCGATGTTTTCGCCCAGCGTTTTGAGCGTCACGGTTGGGCGGTCGAGGTTGAGCGCGCCGGGCTTTTTCGCAAGTTCGTGCATGATGGCGCTGATGCCGCCTGCGCGGTCAATGTCTTCCATATGCCACTTACCGGAGGGGCTGACTTTGCACAGGTGCGGCGTGCGCGAGGCTACCTGGTTGATGCGCTCGAGCGAGTAGTCGATACCGGCTTCGCGCGCCAGGGCCAGGGTGTGCAGGACGGTGTTGGTTGAGCCGCCCATAGCCATGTCGAGCGCGAAGGCGTTGTCGATGCTGTCGGCATTGACGATCTGGCGCGGCGTGAGGTTATTTTCGATCAACTTCATAATCGTCTGACCGGCCAGCCGCACCAGTTCTTTGCGCCCCTCGCTGGTTGCCAGGCGCGAACCGTTGCCCGGCAGCGCAAGTCCCAGCGCTTCCATCAGGCAGTTCATGGAGTTGGCGGTGAACATGCCCGAACACGAGCCGCAGGTGGGACAGGCTTGCTGCTCCAGTTCGAGCAGTTGGCTGTCGTTGATCTTGCCGGCCTGGTACGCGCCCACACCCTCGAAGACGCTGATGAGGTCAATCGAGCGCCCGTCGGCCAGCTTGCCAGCCGCCATTGGCCCGCCGCTCACAAAGATGGTGGGGATGTTGATGCGCATGGCTGCCATGAGCATACCCGGCACGATCTTATCGCAGTTGGGAATGCAGACCATGCCGTCGAAGCGATGCGCCTCGACCATCGTCTCGACGCTATCGGCGATCAGTTCGCGGCTGGGCAGCGAGTATTTCATGCCGATATGCCCCATAGCGATACCGTCGTCAACGCCGATGGTATTGAATTCAAAGGGAACCCCGCCTGCCGCGCGAATGGCCTCTTTGACCAGCTTGCCGAAGGCTTGCAGGTGGACATGACCCGGCACCACGTCTACATACGAGTTGCAGACGGCGATGAAGGGCTTGTGAAAATCATTTTCGCCGACAACTCCCGTCGCGCGCAGCAGCCCCCGGTGCGGCGCGCGCTCGAAGCCGAGCTTGATTTGATCTGAACGCATGACAACTCCTTATTCATTCGTAGACGGGCGTGACCCAGTCTTTGTACTTGTCGTTTTCGCCGCGACAGGCCGCAAGGTATGCCTGCTGCAATTGCATGGTGAACGCGCCGGGCTTGCCGGTGCGTACCGGGCGGCGATCCACGCTGGTGACGGGCGAGACCTGCACGCCTGTGCCACACATGAAGATCTCATCGGCGGCGTACAGTTCGGTGCGATCAATGCGCCGCTCCTCAACCGTGATGCCAAACTCGCGCTGCGCAAGATCGATCAGGATATTGCGCGTGATGCCTTCGAGAATGTCATCGGAGAGCGCGGGTGTCGCCAGCCTGCCATTGCGCATGACGAAGAGGTTGCACGAACTACCTTCGGAGACGATACCCTCATGCGTCAGCATAATGGCTTCGTCAAAGCCGGTCGCGCTGGCATCGTCCGCCGCCAGGCAGCTATTGATGTAGGCTCCTGTCACTTTGGCGCGCACGGGCATGGCGTTGCTGTTGGCGCGTCGCCAGGACGAAGTGCAAACGCTGAGTCCGGCGTTAATATCGACATAGTTGCCCATAGCGAAGGCGTAGATGGCAACTGCATCGTCCAACGTGCTGAGCGTCAATTTGATGGTGCGCGAAGATTTGTAGGTGAGCGGGCGCACATAGACATCCGAACGATAGCCGTGCATCCGCACCAGTTCGACGGTTGTGCGGCATAGCTCGTCGATGGTTTCTCTGGGCCTCATGCGCAGTACGTTCCAGGAATTTTCCATGCGTTCGTAATGCTCGCGCAATTTGAGCAGGTATAATTGCTGCTGCGACTCGTTCCAGTAGCCGCGAATGCCTTCAAAACAGGCCGTGCCATAGTGCAAGGCATGGGTCGTGATGCTGATTTTGGCGTCGTTCATAGGAACGATGCGTCCCTCGAAGTAGGCGTAGCCTTCTTCAAGGCTAAGGACGGGTATTTTGGGCGCTTCGGCCTTCGCTGGAAGGCCGTTTTGCTGCGCTGTATTTATTTCGGTCTGGGTCACTAGATGCTCCTTAGATAGCGGCGGGTGTTTCTTTGCCGCTTTCGACGATGTAGACCAGGTCGGCGTCTGTGATCTGCTTTTTCTGGTCGGCCAGGGTGATAAAGCGTTTGTAGGCTGCTTTGAGCTGTTCGGCTTCGAGGCGGTGGCCCAGTTGCCGCAGGCGCGCATCCAGTCCATGACGGCCAGAATGCTTGCCAAGTACAAGTTTGGTGTCGCCCCAGCCGACCGACTGAGGCGTCATAATCTCGTAGGTCAGGCGATTCTTCAACATGCCGTCCTGGTGAATGCCGGCTTCGTGCGCGAAGGCGTTGGCTCCCACGACGGCCTTGTTAGGCTGGACGGGGATGCCGGTCAGGCGGCTGACGAGCTGGCTGGCGGCCAGGAACTCCTGGTTATTGATGCGCGTGGTGGCGTTGCCGTAGTAGTCGGGGCGCGTGCGCAGGGCCATTACCACCTCTTCCATAGCCGTGTTGCCTGCCCGCTCGCCCAGGCCGTTGATAGTCACTTCGACCTGGCGCGCTCCCGCTCGAATGGCCGCCATCGTGTTGGCGGTCGCCATGCCCAGGTCGTTATGGCAATGCGCGCTCATCACGACATCTTCGATGCCGGGAACACGCTCGCGCAGGTAGCGGAACAGCGCCTCGTACTCGTGGGGCATGGTATAGCCCACGGTGTCGGGGATATTCACGGTCGTCGCGCCGTTTTTGATGGCGGTCTCGAAAACGCGGCACAGATAATCCCAGTCGCTGCGCGTGGCGTCCTCAGCCGAAAACTCCACCGTCGGGCAGAAATTACGCGCGTAGGCCACCGTCGAGGCGACGCGCTGCAACGCCTCTTCGGGCGAGAGGTTCAGCTTATGCTTGAGATGAATGTCGGAGGTAGCCAGAAACACATGGATTACCGGGTTCTCCGCCTCGCTGACCGCTTGCCAGGCCGCGTCGATGTCGATGAAAGCGGCGCGGGCAAGTCCCGCCACCGCGACGCCTTTGGTCTGGCGCGCAATCTCTTTGACGGCGGCAAGATCGCCGGGGGAGGCGGCGGGAAAGCCCGCTTCAATGATGTCCACATTAAGACGAACAAGCTTTTCAGCCACCTGAAGCTTTTCCTCGGTGGTCATAGTTGCGCCGGGAGACTGTTCACCGTCACGCAGGGTCGTGTCAAAAATCCGAATAACCGCAGGGTCTGCCATGATTTCTTTTCCTCCTTGATTACGGGGGATACCGCGTGGTATCCCTACTTTTTCGTTTCAGCAATTTCGGGACGTTTATCAACGGGTTTGAGCCAGGGCATCATAGCGCGCAGGTCGGCTCCGACATGCTCGATTTGGTGCTGGGCGTTGGATTTGCGCATGGCCGTGAAGCTGGGGCGGCCAGCCTGATTTTCCAGAATCCAGCGTGTGGCAAAGGTGCCGTCCTGGATTTCGCGCAGGATGCGCCGCATCTCGTCGCGCGCGCGCTCGTCAATGATACGCGGGCCGGAGACATAATCGCCAAATTCGGCGGTGTCGCTGATGGAGTAGCGCATGTAGCTCATACCGCCCTGGTACATCAGGTCTACGATCAGTTTCATTTCGTGCATACACTCGAAGTAGGCGACTTCGGGCTGGTAGCCAGCGTCAACTAGTGTCTCGAAGCCGGCGCGGATCAGCGAGGTGATGCCGCCGCACAGCACAGCCTGCTCGCCGAACAGGTCGGTTTCGGTCTCTTCAGCAATGGTGGTGCGCAGGACACCCGCGCGCGTGCTGCCGATGGCGCGAGCGTAGGCCAGCGTCAGCGCTTCGGCGTTGCCGGTGGCGTCCTGGTGGACTGCCCACAGGGAAGGAACGCCGACGCCCTCAGTATAGAGGCGGCGCAGCATATGGCCGGGGCTTTTGGGCGCGACCATTGCCACGTCGATGTCTTCCGGCGGCACGATCTGCGAATAGTGCAGGCTGAAGCCGTGCGCCGTCATCAGCATTTTGCCCGGAGCCAGCCCTGGCCGGATGTCGCGCTCGAAGACCTCTTTGTGGTACTGGTCGGGTATGAGGATCATGATGACATCGGCCTGCTCCGCCGCCTCGGCGGGTGTGACTACACGCACTCCGTCGGCCTCGGCTTTGGCGCGGCTCTTGCTTTTCGGTGGAAGCCCGACCACTACGTCGCAGCCGGAGTCCTGCATATTGAGGGCGTGCGCGTGTCCCTGGCTGCCGTAGCCGATCACGGCTATGCGTTTCTGCTGGATAAGTTCGATGTTTGCGTCAGCATCGTAATAAATGGTTGCCATGTGTGTAAGTACTCCTTCTATTTAATCGCGAGTCATCGCTACGGAACCTGTGCGGGCGATTTCGCGCACACCGAAGCGTTGCAAGAGCGCAACGAGCTTTTCAATTTTTTCTTCGCTGCCGGTCACTTCCAGCGTGACGGTTTCTTGTGCGAGGTCAACGATGTGCGCTCCAAAAAGATTGCCCGTTTCGATGATCTCGGCGCGGGTGTCCCCGGCAGCGTTTACCTTGACGAGGGCCAGTTCGCGCGCGACGGCTTGCTCTGATGACAGGTTGACAATGTGCCGGACATCGACAATTTTACGCAGTTGCTCGATCAACTGTTCGACCCCCACTTCGGAGTCACTCACCGTGATGGTGATACGAGAGACGTTCGGTATTTCGCTCTGACCGATGGAGATGGTTTGCGGCTGGGCGCGGCGGCGGCGCAGCACCCCGACGATACGATCAACCATGCCCGGCTCGTTGTTCGCCAGAACCAGCAGCGTATGCGAACGCTCTGTACCCTTTGGAGCATCTGCCTGACCTGCTCTCTCGCTCATCGAGGGAGCGGCCTTGCGATTGTCCGCGTGTTCGCTCATGATAGCTTTAGTCCTCACTTTCCCCGCTTGTTTCTTCAATCATGGTGGTGATAGCGGACCCCGGCGCAACCATCGGATAGACATTGGCCTCGGACTCGATCACGAAATCGATAATGACTGTGCCATCGGTCTCCATCGCTTTATGTACGGCGGCTTGCACATCTTCGCGCCGCGTGATTTGCATTCCCGTCAAACCATAGGCATCAGCCAGTTTGATGTAATCGGGTCCGGTAATTGGCGTCTCAGAGTAGTTGTGGTTGTGGAAGAAGTGCTGCCACTGGCGCACCATGCCGAGATAGCCGTTATTCATGATGGCTACTTTGACGCTGATGCCCAGTTGTTTGAGGGTAGCCAGTTCCTGAATGTTCATTTGGATACCGCCATCGCCCGCTACGACCCATACCGTTGCATCGGGAACACCCATTTTGACGCCCATCGCGGCTGGCAGCGCGAAGCCCATAGTGCCAAGTCCGCCTGATGTAATATGGCTGTTGGGGCGCGTCCAGGTGTAATGCTGTGCCGTCCACATCTGGTGCTGTCCCACGTCGGTGACGATGATAGCATCGCCGCCCGTCTCTGCGCGAATAGCGTCCAGAATGCAGGTGTGATCGGGATAGTCCTGGTTGCGCTCGATTTGCGCTCCACGCTCGCTCGCTTTAGCTTCCCACGCGCGAATTTCGTCCAGCCAGGTGTGATGCTCGCTTTTCTTTACGGTATCGACCAGCTCCGCCAGTGCGGCCTTCGCGTCGGCCACGATTGGTACGGCGGCGCGTTTGACCTTGTGCATTTCGGAGGCATCGATGTCGATGTGGATGAAGCGCGCGTGGGGCGCGAATTCGCTCACTTTGCCCGTGACGCGATCGTCGAAGCGTAGCCCGACCCCGATAATCAGGTCAGCCTCTCCGATGGCGCGGTTGACGTGCGCGGGGCCATGCATTCCGGGCATCCCGATGGCGAGCGGATGGGTTTCGGGGAACGCGCTCAATCCCAGCAGGGTTGTAATGACCGGAATGCCCGTCTTCTCAGCAAAGGCTTGCAGTTCCGCATAAGCGTTTGACAGGATGACGCCATGACCGCACATAATCAATGGTTGTTTAGCCTCGTCAATCAGGTGAGCGGCCTTTTCGATGGCGGCGGGAGAGGGATGCGGCACGCGCGTCATGCGATAATGCTCGATGGAACTGACGGGCGTGGATGCCGGATAGAAGGTTTTGGCGAACTGCACATCTTTGGGAACGTCGATCACCACCGGACCGGGTCGCCCGCCGCGCGCCAGCCGGAATGCTTCGTGTACGATCTCGGCCAGGTCTTCGACGCGCTTCACCAGGAAATTGTGCTTGGTGATGGGCTGCGTGACGCCCAGGATGTCGGTTTCTTGAAAGGCGTCGCGCCCGATAAAGGGACGCGCCACCTGTCCGGTGATGGCGATAATGGGCGTCGAGTCCATGAAAGCGGTTGCCAGGCCGGTGACAAGGTTGGTGGCGCCCGGCCCGCTGGTGGCGACGCATACGCCGACTTTGCCGGTGGCGCGCGCGTAGCCGTCGGCGGCGTGGGCAGCCGCCTGTTCGTGCCTGACCAGCACATGACGCAAAACAGGATACGAGGTGAGCGCGTCGTAAAAGGGCATAATCGCGCCGCCGGGGTAGCCAAACATGAGATTGACGCCTTCGCGTATCAACGCTTCGCAGAGGATCTGACCGCCGCTAAGTTCGCGCGCGTCTCTTGCTTCATGCGCGGAATGCGCCGCCGCCCGGCGCGTTTCCTCCGCCAGTTGCGTGATCGTTGCGATACTTTGCATAATGCCTCCTTCAAGATAATTGGAAAAGCTGGAATAAAGACAATAAAAAACGAGAACCGTCCGACTGGGAGGTCCTCGTTGTAAGGTTTCCTGCTCTGGTATTGGTCGCGTCGTTGCTTCCTTTAGTCTCCCTTCGTCGTTTCCGGGGCTAGCCCCTCTGTAAGCCCTACCAGACCAACAAGTCCGGTAAGGCCGCTAAGGATGAGGCTAATAATTACCACAAGAAGCGCAAGAAGGACGAGGCTAAGCGCGAGTACAAACAAAGAAACCGACGTTACGACGCCGGTTCCGATGAGTAGAATGCTTGCGATGGCGACAGTTGCGGCGCACATCGCGTACATGTGAGGGTGCGAGGGCGCACACTGGGTACGGTTTTTACCAGCGAACATTGCTGGCTGTGGCATCGTACTCCAGGTTGCTGACATGCTGCTCTCCCTCAAACTCTGATAAAATAAAAAAACGCGCACAGAGACCAATAACAGCAACCTCGCTGTGTTCCCTGTAACGCATCTTTGCTTGTAGAAAAGCATACACCAGCCTTTTACCTTTGTCAACCCCAATTTCCGCGAGATTCGCATATTTCGGGGTGAAAGATGGGAAAAAACGTTTATAATAGCATCGGTACCTACTCTTGATACTTGTTTTATTACAGTCGTGGAGGCAAAATTATGGTAGACCCAACAAAAAATCAGGCAGAGCAGGCAACGGAAACGCCCGATGTTGAGGCATCTGCATCTGACGAGAAATCCAATCGTGATGAACTCAGACAGTCCTCTCAGCAGTTCTTTCGCGCTCTCTTCCGAACCGGTGTACACGCGGCTATGACGCCCGTAGCTATGCTGCCGGAAGAACCCCGGCAGCATTTCTTGAGCGCCGGACGCGAATTCACTCGTGGATTGGCTACACTTGCCCACGAACTTTCGAATGTTTTTGATAAGATGGCGGAAGAGGTGAAAGGGGATGCGGAAGAGGACCACTAGATGGTCAGGCTTCTATTTTCGGAAATTCTCTAAGTTAGAGGTGATAATCCTGCTAGAATAGCGAGGGTTATCACCCAACTAGCGAATACACGCCAGCACATCCGCCAGCAAACCCTGCGCTGTCTCCATCCGTCCGGCCCCCGGCCCTATAATTGTCACATCGGGCAGCGTATCCGACTGGATAGAGATGGCGTTCATTGCGCCATCGACACGCGCCAGTGAGTCGTTCAAAGGCAGGGCGAGCGGTTTGACGCTGGCTGTGAGTTCGTCTGAACCGACGGATTGGCGTAGAGATGCGATGAGTTTGATACGTTTTCCGGCATCGGAAGCTGCTTGCACCTGTTCCTGCGTAATAGCGGTGATGCCCTGGCGTTCTACCTGATCGACGCGCAGCGGTTGGTTGAAGACCAGCGCGGCCAGAATCATGGTCTTGGCGACGGCGTCGTAGCCTTCAACGTCGGCGGTCGGGTCGGTTTCGGCGTACCCCTGCGCCTGGGCATCGGCCAGCACTTCAGCATAGTCGCGCCCGGAGGCCATCGCGCTCAAGATGTAGTTGGTAGTGCCGTTGAGGATGCCACGTATCGAGGTGATGCTGGCTCCCATCATGCCTTCACGGATAGTGTTGATGACGGGTGTGCCTGCCATCACGGCTGATTCCATACGTAACTGTACACCATGCAGTTGCGCCAACTCAAATAGTTCGTGGGCAGCTAGCGCGCCCGGCCCTTTGTTGGCGGTGACAACATGGATTTTTCTTGACAGTGCGGCGCGGATATGGCTCAGGGCTGGTTCCGCGTCGCGCAGGTTGGTGGGCGATGCCTCGACGAGTATATCCGTAAAGGTGGTGTTTAATCCTTCTAACGTGCTGTCCCAATGTCCGACATCGGATTGCTCTGTCAGTGGACGCCCTTCCCGCGCGAATTGTAGCAACCGGGAGAGATCTAGCCCATCCGCGCGATAAATGAAGCCGTGCCGGGCATTGGCGACGCCTACCAACGTGAGCCAGATACCATAACGCCGTTGAAGATATGCCTGCTTGTTGGCGAGCAGTTCAACGAAGCCCTGGCCTACGACGCCAAAGCCGACCAGTGTGAGTCGAATGTGTTGCATATAGTTATCACTTTCTACAATTTTGTGCGGTTGTCGAAAGATGCAAGTCAATGAGTTTGCGAATATGATACAACAAAGCAGAGAGAACCGTTACTACGTTTAGTTGCTGGTTGAGGAGGAAAGGAACATACAGGAGTTACCCGCTAATTTACAAGCGCTGCTTGCTGGTGGAAGCTGGCAAACGATCTCAAGTGGCGAATCTGGCGATCAGGTGTTTCGCATCGTTCGTCCTGGTGGAAGCGCTTGCTATCTCAAGGTTGCAGATTCTCCCTGGCGGCAAGAAGAATTACTGGCTGAAAAAGAACATCTGAACTGGTTACAAGGCTATCTGCCTGTGCCAGAGGTTCTTGCTTTCGGCACTGATAGCAGGCGAGCTTTTTTGCTTCTTTCAGAAATTCCGGGCCTGGAATCATGCAATGAGACGTTCGCCGGAGATATTCCTACAGTGGTTCGCCTCCTCGCTGAGGGGTTGCGCTTGATCCACCGGGTAAAGATAGACGATTGCCCGTTTGATAGCGGGCTTGCTCATACAATTGCGCAGGCTAAACGGCGAGTCGAGGCCAGATTAGTCGACGAATCTGATTTTGATGAGCAGCGCAAAGGTATGCAGGCCCAGAAGCTGCTCGAGAGGCTTGTCAAAAGCCGACCAGAAGTGGAGGACGTGGTATTCACTCATGGCGATTATTGTTTGCCGAATATTTTGATAGAACCATCGCCAGCCCGTATCGCTGGCTTCATAGACTGGGGGCGGGCTGGCATTGCTGATCACTATCAAGACCTGGCGCTGGCGGCGCGAAGTTTAACCTTCAATTTTGGTCCGGGCTGGGAGCCGTTATTATGGGAAGCATATGGCCTGCAAACAGTAGATTCCGAGAAAATAGAATTTTATCAGCTTCTCGACGAATTTTTTTAATCCGACTACGTTTGCTGTGATTGTAACCCTTACTTCTGGACGTTGTTTTTGGCCTGCTCTTGCGCTTCTTGCCAGTTGTTGCGCGCCT
>DASTKD010000074.1:0-4141 GCA_035716135.1 Ktedonobacteraceae bacterium | reverse complement strand
CCGCATCCACCCGCCCCCGCCCCTTGTCCCTACAGAACCGGGGTGGCAATGTCCATCGGGACGGACCTGTTTTTGAATGAGATATATCAGGAGCAAGACCAATGCAAATGACCATGATTGAGGCGCTCAATTCTGCAATGGCACTGGAACTGGAACGCGACCGGCGCGTCGTCGTGTTTGGAGAAGACATTGGAGCCAATGGCGGCGTCTTTCGCGTCACTGAACACCTGCAAGATAAATTTGGCGAGGAGCGTGTCTTTGATACGCCGCTGGCAGAGTCGGGCATCATCGGCACTTCTATCGGCATGGCGATCTATGGCTTACGTCCCATAGCCGAAATACAGTTCGCCGGTTTCCTCTTCGTGTGCATGAACCAGCTTGTTTCGCAGGCGGCGCGTATCCGTTTCCGCAGCGCGGGTGCCTACACCTGCCCCCTGGTGGTACGCGCCCCCTATGGCGGCGGCGTGCGCACCCCGGAAATGCATTCTGACAGTCTCGAAGCCGTCTTTTTGCAGACGCCCGGCTTCAAAATCGTGATCCCCTCCAACCCCTACGATGCCAAAGGGCTATTAGCCTCGGCGGTTGATGATCCTGACCCGGTGCTATTTCTCGAAAACATCAAGCTGTATCGTTCGTTTCGCGCTGAAACGCCTGCAGAGCATTATACTATCCCACTGGGTAAAGCAAACGTCGTGCAGGAAGGAACGGATGTCAGCGTCTTTGCTTATGGCGCGATGGTCAACGTTGCTCTTGAGGCGGCGAAACGGGCGCAGCAGGAGATGGGAACCAGCGTTGAGGTCATCGACCTGCGCACCATCTGGCCGCTCGATGAAGACGCCATCGCTGCCTCGGTTGAGAAGACGGGCCGCGCCATCATTGTGCATGAAGCCCCGCGCGCGGGCGGCATCGGTGCGGAAATCACGGCGGTTATCAACGAACGCTGCTTCTATTCGCTGCTGAAACCCATCGGGCGTGTGACGGGCTACGATACACCATATCCCGTGCCGGGACAGGAAGACTATTACTTACCAACTCCGGCAAAAGTGATGACCGCGCTGCGCGAGATTATGGAACCATAGAAAGCAGGTCTTGTATGAGCGAACTGAAACTGGCCGATCTTGGCGAGGGGATGCACGAAGCCGAGGTGGTCGAATGGCTTGTCAAGGTGGGCGATACGGTCAAGCTCGATCAAACGGTCGTCAAAGTCGAAACCGACAAGGCCATCGTCGAAATACCCGCGCCTGTAGCCGGGCGCGTCTCCGAGATTCGCGTACCGAATGGACAAACCGCTAAAGTCGGTGAAGTACTGGTCGTCTTTGACGCGCCTGCTACATCAAGCAATGGCGATTCTACAGCATCCGCAAAAGGCGCGAATACGACCGCAACTATGGCCCAGGCAGCCACGCCATCAACACCTGCGACTTCCACAACCCAATCAGCCACGCCAAAACCGCGCGTGCTGGCCGCTCCCGCCGTGCGCAAACTGGCCTTTGAGCTTGGCATAGACCTCGAACAAGTCGCACCCTCCAACCCTAACGGGCGCGTCTCCCTCGAAGATGTCAAAGCCTACGCCGAAAAAGCGAAATCCACCCCTGTAGGGACGCGATTTATCGCGTCCGAAACCCCTTCACTTCCGACAAAACCATCGACTGTGGAGCAATCCTCCGTGCAGGACGAACGCCAGCCACTCACGGGATTACGCAAGCGCGTCGCGGAACACATGGAGCGTTCGTGGCGCATCATCCCCCATGCTACCGCTTTTGGCGAAGTCGATGCCACTAGCCTTGTCGCCTTGCGCGACGCGCTGAAACCCGGCGCGGAAAAGCGCGGCATCCGCCTGACCTATATGCCCTTACTCATCAAACTCTTGTTGCCAGTGCTGAAAGAGTTTCCCATATTTAACGCCAGCCTGGACGAAGAGCGGCGCGAGATCATCTACAAACGCTCCTACCATATCGGCATCGCAGCCGCCACGCCCGATGGCCTGCTCGTTCCCGTATTGCGCAACGCCGATCGTCTCACCCTGCTGGAGATCGCTGCCAACGTTGATCGCCTGATCGAGGGAGCCAAACAGCGCACACTGACATTACCAGAAGTAAGCGGCAGTACCTTTACGCTCAACAATGTGGGCAGCTTTGGTGGCAGCACCGGTACGCCCATCATCAACCATCCCGAAGTAGCCATTCTGGCCGTTGGCAGGATTGAGGATAAAGCGATTGTCGAGCATGGCGCGGTAATTGTGCGGCCTGTCATGCCGCTCGCGCTCTCGTTTGACCATCGCCTGATCGATGGCGCGTTGTCAGGTGCATTCATGAGCCGCTTCAAAGAACTGGTCGAACGTCCACAGCAATTGATGCTTGATATGATATAGGAAAATATATTGTTTTTAATTGGCAAAAAGAAAGAAGCCCTGCCAGGCGATAAGCCAGCATCGCTGTGGCGTAACCGCGATTACCTGCTGTTGTTGAGCGGTCAGGTCGTCTCGAACGTAGGAACCCAGGTATCAACGCTGGCCTTCCCCTTGCTCATCCTGGCTTTGACTGGCTCGCCCGCCCAGGCCGGATTCGTGGGAACCATGCGCGTCATTCCCTATCTCCTGCTCAGCCTGCCCGCTGGCGCGCTGGTAGATCGCTGGGACCGCAAGCGCGTCATGATCCTGTGCGATACAGGACGCGCCTTCTGCCTTGCCAGCATTCCCATCGCCTACATGCTTGGACACCTGACGCTGGTACAATTATATCTTGTCTCGCTTTTCGAGGGTATTCTGTTTGTCTTCTTCAATCTGGCGGAGGTGGCTTGCCTGCCGCGCGTCGTTGGCAAAGGACAACTGGCGCAGGCTACTGCTCAGAATGTCACCGTCAATAGCGTGTCCTACCTGGCCGGTCCCGCCCTGGGCGGCGTACTCTATGGCCTGGGAAAGTTCGTGCCATTCCTGACCGATGCTCTTTCCTACGTTGTTTCGGTCGTTTCGCTGCTCTTTATCAAAGTAAAGTTTCAGGGCGAACGTATCGCTCGCCAGCGCTCATTGTGGTTTGAGATCAAAGAAGGACTCAACTGGTTGTGGCACGAACCGCTCATTCGTTTCATCGGCGTGCTGGGAAGCGCGGTGCATCTAATGGGCGCGGGGATCATCATCGTTATTATTTTGCTTGCGCAACACTTACACGCATCGACCTTTGTGATCGGCGTAATGCTGGCGATGGATGGCGTCGGCAGCATTACCGGCGCATTTATTGGTGGCAAGATCAGCAAGCGATTTCGCTTCCAAAACATCGTGATTACTACCATGTGGTTATGGGCGATCATCTGGCCCCTGCTCGCCTTTGCCTCGAATATCGTGATGCTGGCGGCGCTGCTATGTTCGCTTTACCTGGTAATCACCATCTTCGATGTGACACAATTCAGCTATCGCGTAGCTCTAATACCGGATGAATTGCAGGGGCGCGTGAACGGCGTCTATCGCATGATCCTGTTCGGCGGCGACACCGTTGGCCTGATGCTGGTCGGCGTCCTGCTCCAGACGCTCGGCACGTTCACCACTATTTTGATCTACGGCGCAGGCATCGCCATTGTAGCGCTCGTGGCAACGCTGAATCCGCATATGCGACGCGCGCAGGCCGTTTTTTCGTAAGGGGGAGGACCGGATGCCCACAAGGGGCATCCCTACATAACAGGAAAACCACCCATCCTCTCCCCTGCCACGTCTGTGCAAGGCGAGGGAGGGTGGAAGGGGCATCATGGCATGTAGTGACGCCCCTTGTGGGCGTCAGGAGGTTGAATTCATGGTTGTAGGAGATGTTACCACTGCTGTAGATGTGCTGGTGCTGGGAGCAGGCCCTGGCGGCTATGTCGCGGCCATCCGCGCCGCCCAACTGGGGCATCATGTCACCCTTATCGAGCAGTCCTTGCCCGGCGGCACCTGCCTGCATCGCGGCTGTATCCCACTTAAAGCCCTGCTCTCCTCGACCGAGCGCTACCGGCAAACCCGCCAGGAAGAACTGGCGTCAATGGGCATTTCCGCACCGTCCGTCACTTTCAACTGGACTGAGATGCAGGCGTGGAAACAGAGTGTGGTAGATCGCCTGGCCGAGGGCGTGCGCCGCTTGCTGGCTGGCAATCGTGTTGAATGCGTGCATGGCAC
>DASTKD010000073.1:0-5104 GCA_035716135.1 Ktedonobacteraceae bacterium | reverse complement strand
CCCACAACACAAAGTCGAGTGGCCCGGCCAGCGCGCTATCCCACACCAGGAAGCTGGATTGTGTCACGACCGAGAGGAGATCGCGCCCGAAGCCGATCAATGGCACACCGATCAAGAAAATCCACACCAGCCAGCGCCTGTTTCCCTGCCGTGTTCCCTGTGAGAAGCGCCAGATCAGCATGTAGACGACTGCGCCATAGATCAGCAGGGGCGTCAGATAGAATGGAAGCGGCAGGTGGGCGATCAAGCCACTGGCGGAATAATGCCACCATGAGGCATAATAAGCCAGGAGATCAACCAGCGCGTTAATGAGCGCCATCACCAGACCCCCGGCCAGCGCGCTGAGCCATACCGCTCTTGTGGAGCGGACGAAGATCATGAAAATGGCGTAAACGATGATGATAAACGGCACCACATGAAGAGTATAGAGTTGTATATCCACTTAGAACCTCTTTGTATAATGAGCCGGGCCAGGACACTTTGGCCTGGTACGGCATGAACTCGCTGTCATCCTTCGCCCATTGTCATTCTGAGCGCAGCGAAGGATCTCTCGTCGGGCAAGTCGCAGATCCTTCGCTGCGCTCAGGATGACAATGGGCGGCCGGGCGGCGGCTCTGCCCGCCCTGGCATCCCACCGGAAAGGACAACTTCTCATGAATATTCTACCGCTTCGCGTCGCGCTTGCACAGGTCAATGTGACTGTTGGCGATATTGAGGGGAATAAACAGAAAATCCTGGCCTCTATGCAGCACGCATCGCAGGCTGGAGCGCATATCGTCTGCCTGCCCGAACTGGCCCTGGCCGGTTATCCGCCCGAAGACTTATTGCTCAAGCCGGGCTTTGTGGACGCCAATTTACGCGCTTTGCAGGAACTCATTGAGGCCAGCCGCGCCTTTGTGGGTTTGACCTCGATAATTGGTTTTGTTGACCGCGAGCATGACATCTATAACGCGGCAGCTATTGTGCATGAAGGCAAATGGTATGGCACGTATCATAAACATTACCTGCCCAACTATGGTGTCTTCGATGAGAACCGCTACTTCCAGGCGGGACGTAAAGCGCCGCTCTTTCTCATCAACGGCGTGCATGTGGGCGTGAATATCTGCGAGGATGTCTGGTATCCTACCGGCCCCATGACTATGCAGGCGCAGGCGGGCGCGGAAGTGATTCTCAATATTAACGGCTCGCCCTATAACGCAGGCAAAGAATTGTTTCGCCAGCAAATGTTGGCGACGCGCGCGGCGGACAATGGGGTGATCGTTGTCTATCTCAACATGGTAGGGGGGCAGGATGAGCTGGTTTTTGATGGTGGCAGCATGGTTTTTGACGAGCAGGGAGCCATGATAGCGCGCGCCCACGAATTCGCCGAGGATATGCTGATCGTTGATTTGGACACCGCCTCCGTCTTTCGCACACGCCTGCATGACCCGCGCCGCCGCCAGGAACGCTTGCAGGTACATGACGACTACGTGCCGGAGATTGTGATTAGCGAGGCTCCAGATAATGCGGCGCAAACGTCGAGGCAACCAGGGCGCATCGAGCCAAAGATGGAGCGTTTGCAGGAAATTTATGCCGCGCTGGTCTTATGCACCGGCGATTATGTGCGTAAGAGCGGCTTCAAGAAGGTCGTCATTGGTCTATCGGGCGGCATCGACTCGTCGCTGACTGCCGCTATCGCCGTCGATGCGCTGGGCGCGGAAAACGTGCTGGGCGTCTCGATGCCCTCCGGCTACTCTTCGGAGGGCAGCCGCAGCGATGCGCGCGAACTGGCCGACAACCTGGGCGTCCATATGTTGACCATTCCCATCGAAGAGACCTTTCGCGCTTCACTCAAGATGCTCGCTCCCGCATTGGGCGAGGGCGACCTGGGACTGACGGCGGAGAATCTTCAGGCGCGTATTCGTGGTAATACGCTCATGGCTATCTCTAACAAACTGGGCTATATCGTGCTGACTACTGGCAACAAGTCCGAGTTGGCGACCGGCTATTGCACGCTCTACGGCGACATGGCGGGCGGTTTCGCCGTCTTGAAGGATGTGATGAAGACGCTGGTCTACGAACTCTCACGTTATCGCAACTCGCTGTCTGACCACCCCGTCATTCCGCCAGCCGTGATCGAGAAGCCGCCCTCCGCCGAATTGCGCCCCGGCCAGAAGGATACCGACAGCCTGCCGCCCTACGACATCCTCGATCCTATCCTGCGTGCCTATGCTGAGGAGGATCGCTCGCTCGATGAAATAGTGGCGATGGGCTTCAAGCGCAAAACGGTGGAACGTGTCATGCACCTGGTTGACTCCAGCGAATACAAGCGCCGCCAGGCCCCTCCCGGCGTCAAAATCACTACGCGCGCTTTTGGCCGCGACAGGCGTTTGCCCATCACCAACCACTATCGCGGACTGGTGTAGGTTTAAGTTCATCAAAAAGGGAAATGCCGGTAGCCCGTCGGCTGCCGGCATTTCCCTTTTTGATGAACCAGTTTACTCTTTCACATCTCGTTTCCAGGTCAGCCAGATGGCAACCGCCGCGAAGATGGCGGCGTAGACTGCCGCGACGACCAGCGTGTGCGTGCCATCCACCAGGATGCCGTGTGACCCGCTAAGGTCCGTTGTCTGTAACGGCCCAAATCCTATAGAGGTGGCTCGATTGCCGGTGAGTGCGGTTGGCATCTGGTTCAGGTTCGGCCCCAGGAAGTAGGCCGTGATACTGAGCCAGAAATCGCTGTGCGTCACGCGATTCGCCAGCAGCATGATGACTGTGCCGAAGTTGTCCAGTGGGAAGAAGGCCAGCGCGGCGGCTATGCCGAAGACGGAGGCGCGACCAATGACCGCCATCGCCGTTGCCAGCAAGATGCTCACACCCATATTCAGCAGGACGTACAGGACATAGATGCCGCTATCCGACCAGAACTGCGAAGTGAGCGCGCTGAGGGAGTTGAGATTGCCCGCGATACCGGCAATCAGAATGATGTTCAGCAGCAGGTTGACCAGAATACCTACGATCAACAGGATGAGCGCGATAATCGTCATGGTCAGCAGCTTGGCAAAGAGCAGTTGCAATCGCCCGACGCCGCGCGAGAGCAGGACGCGAATAGTCCCAAGTTGGTATTCCTGGCCGACCATGCGTGCCGTCACAATCAGCAGAAAGAAGCCGGTGAAAACGCGCAAGACTGACAGGCCAATACCCATCTGGTCGTAAAGGGCCACCAACGGCGTACTGGTAAGGTCTGCTTTGAAATGCGGCCTGACAGTCTCAATAATGTAGGGTAAGATGGTCACGCCTGCTACCAGTACCAGTAAAATCCAGGTCGTCCACTGGCGCATGACTTTAAGAAATTCGCCGCGCACCAGCCCGAAAAAGCTGGGTTTGGCCGTGCGTAACTTCAGGTTTCCCGTCGTCGTTGATGTAATAACTGCGCTCATTGCACACCTCCTGTACCACCATTGGTCAGGCGCAGGAAGACCTCTTCCAGGTCCTGCGTCGCCTGGGCGATGGTATCGGGCGCGAAGCCCGCTTTAACAAGAAAAAGATTGAGATCGCGCCCGCGATTGCCGGGCGCGGGCGTTATCAACGCGCCGAGTTCGTTCAGCCGCGCCTCCCGGCCCCAACTCTGCGCCTGCACCAGCGCCAGCGCCTCCTGCGCTCGCTCCAGGGTGACGGAAAATTCGCCATGCGCGCTGGTCAGTTCCTCCACCGTCGATTCCGTGACCAGTTTGCCCAGGTTGATGATAGCAACGCGCGTACAAATCTGTTGCACTTCGGGTAGCAGGTGGCTGGAGATGAAGACTGTTTTGTCGGCGGCTGACAACTGGTGCATCAGGTCACGCATCTCGACGATGCCGGCGGGATCAAGGCCGTTGGCCGGTTCGTCCAGCACCAGTACATCCGGGTCTTGCAGGAGGGCTATCGCCACGCCCAGGCGCTGCTTCATGCCCAGCGAGTAGGTGCGCACGCGGTCTTTCTGGCGGTTCTGCAAACCTACCAGTTCCAGCACATCGTCGATACGCGCGCGTGGCACGCCGCCCAGCGCTGAACCAACGGCGCGTAAATTGTCGCGCCCCGACAGGTACAGGTAGAGCGCGGGTGTCTCCACCAGCGCGCCCACGCGCGGCAGAATCTCCGCGCGATAAAAGGCAATATCCTTGCCCAGAATATCGACACTGCCCCCGGTGGACGCGATCAACCCTAGCATCATACGAATAGTAGTCGTTTTACCGGCCCCGTTGGGACCTAGAAACCCGAAAATTTCGCCGCGTCTCACATCCAGGCTCAGATTGTTCACTGCCATCCGCTTGCCATATTGCTTCGAGAGATTGCGGATGCTCAGGACAACTTCGCCAGGGCGCGCTGGCGATGCATTCGCTCCCGGCATAGTCATAACTCTTTCTGTCATACTGCTTGTTATTCCTTTCATAAAAAATGGACCGTCTTCGTCCTCCAACATGTGAGTAGCAACAGGGATGAAAAAAGTTCACGTAATGGAGGTGGGAATGCTCCGTGCAACAAACAGATGTCGCGTATAGCCTGAATGGATAGATTGCATTCAATCTGGCAGGGCTGTGGTATACTTATTTATAGTGTAATATTTGAAACAAATTATCTGTTTGTACATGTCAATCATCCTGGTACAGGTGTTGTTATATTGATCATTTAAGAAAGAATTCATTCGTTAGTCCCTTTGCAGTGTAGGAGGGAATCGTATGCGTCACCTGGATGCCTCTCCGCGTAGTTTGCTCAAGCTGTCTTTCCGGGTTCGCTTTAGTATTGCGGTTTTGAGCGTAGCATTTTTTCTTATCCTATTTATGTTGCTTCCTATCCCTGCTCGCAATCCCTCTATGTTAGCCATTCCTATGGCAATCGTTGCCTGGCTGTTCAGAAAACGCGGCACGTTCATTTGTCTGGTGAGTATGGTGGTGGTACTCTGGCTCTTTTATGCCTATGAGTTGCATCGTATGCTGCTGCCCAATTCGACGACGACCTCCTTCATCGCGGGTACGCTCGCGCTCGTGATTGTAGGTATCCTTGTGAGTTTGCTACGCGATACCATAGATTGGACAGACGCGGCCAGGTTAGAGACGGCTCGCGCTCTGGAGCAGCAGCGCAAGTT
>DASTKD010000072.1:0-2477 GCA_035716135.1 Ktedonobacteraceae bacterium | reverse complement strand
CTCTACTATGAACGGACGCAGGGAGTCGCTTCGTGGTCATAGTAGAGGCGACCCTGGCGGTCGCCTTCCTCCCCCAGCCACTTTTGAGGAGCCTTGAGAATGCCCTACCGCGCGCCTCGCACGCATACAGCAATGATGCTGATATTGTCTTTGCCGCCGCCTTTGAGGGCCGCCTGGCGCAGTTCATCGCAGGTATGGGAAACATCGGGCAGCGTTGACTCCATGATGCCTTCTATGGCGGAGTCGCGCGCCATCTCCCACAGGCCGTCGGAACAGAGCAACAGCAGATCGCCCAACTGGAGCGGCACGCTGAAGGTATCGACCTTGACGGTTGACTGGTGGCCCAGGCTGCGATAAATCTCGTTGCGTTTGGGATGCGAGTACGCCTCGTCGCGTGTAATGGCTCCGGCTTCCACCAGGCGCGCCACAGACGAGTGATCGCGCGTAATCTGCTCCAATCCCTCACTTTCACGGTACAGGTAGACTCGGCTATCCCCCACGTTGGCGATATAGGCCATATTGCCAATTACCAGCGCAACGGCGAGGGTGGTTCCCATGTCCGATTGCTGCTGGCGATTGCGCCTGTAGACGGCCAGGTTAGCCGTATGCGCCCCCTCAGCCAGCACCTGTTCGTAGTTATCATCCTCCGGGCTACCGACGAGGGCCAGTTTGAGCGCATCGTGCAGGGCGGAAATTGCCAGGCGGCTGGCCTCCTGTCCGTTACCATGCCCGCCCATACCATCGGCAATCACGAATAACCCCACTGGTTGCACACCTCCGCAGGCATTGGAAATGGCAGGCAGGGCCAGCAGACTATCTTCGTTCGGTCTGCCCCGGCGTTTGATGCCAGCATCGAGAGCCGTGCCAGTATCCAGATAGACCGAACTACGGCCATTGCTCGAATGCCGCGCATCCGCTACCGCGACCGGCGCGGTCGGCACGCCCCGGTATCCATTCCCCAGAGGAACATCATAGCGCACGTTGCGCGCCGTCCTGGGCATCGCGGGCGCTTGCTGACGCCCACTTTGCGCCACAGCATTCCTGGCATATGGAGGGATGGCAGGCTCTAAGAGCACGTCCGCCATACCACGCGGACGCGAGGCGGGACGCGCGATGTCATACAAACCATCCTCTTGCGATGCCACATTGTAGGCAGGCTCGATCTTTCCCTCTTCCAGAGAAGCCTGCCCTTCACGCGCGCGCCACCAGTGCAGCGCCATCCATCCGGCAGCCAGCAGCAATGCCCCCCATATGATAAAGAGGGTCAGCGAAAGTAGCCCCAATCCGATAAATGGCACAACGACGCCCAGGCCACGTTGCGCCCACAACTGCGAAAACTGCGGCAGCGTATGAAAGAAGAGACGCCACGCCCAGGGAGGAAAACCGCCCGTCAGCATAGCCAGCAAAACGGCGGAGACACCTAATGCCACGCCAGAAACGCGCCTGACCCGGCGATGAGCCGCATACGATGCATTGAATCGATTTAGCATACATGTCTCCTTTGATCTCTATTCAACTGGCGCAACACTCGTTTCAAGAAACGCTGTCACGCGGATAACAGTAGTGTTCAGAACCAGCACGCGCACGCCGCCCAGACCCTGGGTGAGCGCGGTATTGGCAACGGTCAACATCCACGTCGCCGGTTCGGGCTGCCCGCTTTGCCAGGCGCGCGCGAACAGGTTTGCGCCCAGGGCGCGGAAACGCAGGTTATAGGTCGTGCCGTCTTTAGCAGCAAACGGCATGGAGGCCAGCGAAGTCGTCACGCCGTTGACGCGGCTGAGAATTTGCAGCTTCGTGCCATCGATGAGCGCCTTATACCAGTTATTGCCGTCCTTCCAGCGCAGCGCGGCCCCTACATTTACCGTCCCACCGGCAGCGAAATGGTTGACGTTCACCGTGACCAGCACCTCGACATTGGTGATCTGTGGACCAAGCATGGCATTGAACGCCCCCTGGGCATGGTCGATCTGGCCCGCTCCGGTTGCAATGGAAAAGACTTCGATGCTATTTGCATCACCTGCCCATAAACGCCCGTCTGATGCGCTCCCCCAGAAGGTCTGCGCCATGCGCTGGAACGTATCCTGTGCCAGCACATTCGCGCCGTTCGCTACGTTTGTAGGAGACTTTACAGGCGCAGGTGTTGTGGTCTTTACAGGTTGTCCATTTCCGTTCCCGGTCCCGTTCACTCCTCCCCGCGTCACAGTGGGCTGCGGCGCAGCGCCATTCGCCTGATGCGCCGCATTGGCATTCTGCACCGTAAGGGCAGCTTGAATCGAATGCGAGAAAAGCCCTGCCACCAAACCACCGATCATACACAGGCAAACAACAGCAATAATGAGAGTTCGTATACGCATTTTTTCACCCCTTTTTATATATGGCTAACGATAACGACCGTACCTCTCCCCACCGCCTATCTCGCCTGTCATTCTGAGCGCAGCGAAGAATCTCTCACTGAGCCACATGCAGATTCTTCGCTG
>DASTKD010000071.1:0-5906 GCA_035716135.1 Ktedonobacteraceae bacterium | reverse complement strand
GGGTGAAAAATCTAACGGAAGAAGAAGTCAACCGCCTGCGCGAGTGAATTGACCGCGAACACAAGGTGGAAGGCGATCTGCGCCGCGAAGTGGATATGAACATTAAGCGGCTTATCGAAATCGGCTGTTATCGTGGAATGCGTCATCGCCGCAATCTTCCAGTGCGGGGGCAGCGCACACGCACCAATGCGCGCACACGTCGCGGTCCGAAAAGAACAGTGGCCGGCAAGAAAAAAGCAGTGGCTAAGAAGTAACGCCGGGGAGGAATGGCACAAGCATGGCAGCAGACAAAAAGAAACCAACAGGCAAGCCGAGGCGGCGTGAGCGCAAATCGATTCCGCGCGGGCAGGCCCACATTCAAGCAACGTTTAATAACACGATTGTCACTTTGACCGACCCCAATGGCAACGTGATCTCCTGGGGCAGCGCCGGTGGGCAGGGCTTCAAAGGCTCGCGTAAGAGTACCCCCTATGCCGCGCAAGTGACGGCTGAGACGGCGGCGCGTAAGGCAATGGAGCATGGTCTGAAACAGATCGAAGTATATGTCAAAGGCCCAGGCTCTGGTCGTGAGGCGGCTATCCGCTCATTACAGTCCTCAGGGCTGAATATCACTTCGATTATTGATGTAACACCTATTCCGCACAATGGCTGCCGACCGCCCAAGCGGCGTCGCGTGTAACCCGTGATGTGCGTGTGAGGAGGAGTCACTAAATGGCGCGTTATACCGGCCCCGTCTGCAAACTATGCAGGCGAGAGGGGGTAAAACTGTTTCTTAAAGGCGACAAGTGCATGATGAAATGCACGCTTGAGCGCCGCAATACTCGCCCAGGACAACATGGGGCGGGTCGTTCACGTAAACCGTCGGGTTACGCTTTGCAGTTACGCGAAAAGCAGAAGGTGCGCCGCACCTACGGCCTGCTGGAGCGTCAGTTCCGTAAAAACTTTGATACCGCCGCGAAGAAAGCTGGCCGTACCAGCGAGAACCTGTTGCAGATTCTTGAGATGCGCCTGGATAACCTGGTGTACCGTCTCGGCTTTGCCGATTCCCGCGCTCAAGCCCGTCAACTGGTCAATCACGGCCATTTCGCGGTCAATGGGCGTAAGACGGACATCGCCTCGTTTATCGCCAAGCCCAATGATGTAATCTCGGTGCGCGAGCGAAGTAAAGGACTCGAATACTTCAAGACCCGCGCATTGATGCTGGCCCAGAAAGGCGTTCCCGCCTGGCTGCGCCTGGATATTGCTGACATGAGTGGTCGTGTCATGTCGTTGCCTTCGCGCACAGAGCTGGAACTGCCCTTTGACGAACAGATGGTGGTTGAGTACTACCAGCGCTAACACTGGCCTCGCCGGTGTACCTGGTAGGGACGCGATTTATCGCGTCTGTTAAGCCTGTAAGCAGCGAAAGGAAAGAAAGGCAGGTTGAACCTTGCTAGAAATTACTCTGCCTCGCATTAAGAATACAAAAACACAGGGAAACTATGCGAGCTATGATATTGAGCCTTTAGAGGCGGGGTACGGCATGACTCTGGGTACGGCGCTGCGGCGCGTCTTGCTCTCCTCGCTGCCTGGCGCGGCAGTGACCTCTATTCGCATTGATGGTGTGCAGCATGAGTTTCAAGATGTTCCCAACGTCACGGAGGACGTGACCGAGATCGTGTTGAACGTCAAGAAGCTGCGCTTGCGCTCCTTTTCGGATCATCCCGTGTCAATGCGCCTGGAGGTAACGGGCGAGCGTGTAGTGACGGCGGCGGATATCCTGGCTCCCAGCACAGTAGAGATTGTCAATCCCGATCTCTATATTGCCACTCTGGATAATGATGATGCTCGCCTTGAGATGGAACTGGTTGTTGAGACCGGCAAAGGCTATGTTCCTGCCGATTCCAAAGAAGATCAGCCCATCGGGGTGATCCCTGTCGATGCCATTTACGCGCCCGTGCAAAAAGTCAATTATACTGTTGAGCATACCCGTGTCGGGCAGATAACAAACTACGATAAAATTGTTCTGGAAATGTGGACTGATGGCACTATGACGCCCGATGAGGCTTTGCGACAAAGCGCCGATATTCTGGTCCGTCACTTTACGCAGTTAGCCAATTATCGCGCTGTGCTGATCGAGCCGGAGAAGGCTCCCTTGAGCAGTATGCCCATACCGCCTAAGATTTACGAGACTCCCATCGAGGAACTCGATCTTTCGGTACGCGCCTACAACTGCCTCAAGCGTAGCAACATCACGAAGGTCGGTCAGGTGCTTTCTATGAATGAAGACGACTTGCTTGGAGTGCGTAACTTCGGCGAAAAGAGTCTACAGGAACTACGCGAGAAGCTGTTGCAGCGCAGTTTCCTGCCGAATCCGCGTACCAGCACTGTTGGGGCCGACCTGGACGGCGACCACGAAATGGAGGAATGAGTTGAGGCACCGAGTTGCCGGTAATCGGATGAGTATGCCTGAGCCACGCCGACGCTCCGCGCGTCGCAACATGATGGCCGGTCTCTTCCGCTATGACCGTATAAAAACTACCGAGGCGCGCGCCCGCGCCATTCGCGGCGAAGCTGAAAAGCTAATTACGATCGCAGTCAAGGGGCAGACCTCTGCCCGCGAGTACCTGGCTTCTGTCGTCTCTGACGAAGAGAAGGCTACAGCAATCCTGGCGTTCGCGCGCCGGGGGCATTTCTCGCTTGACAAAGTGGTCTTCACCAACGAGGAGCGCGCGGAAGTGTCCATGCCTCCTCTGACGGATAAAGGCCGCAAGTTTGCCGAGAAAAAGCTGAAGGATCGCCGCGCGGAATTGCTGCATATCATCTCGAACGAGAAGGAAGCAGAGAAGGCATTGCAGGCCGCGTACCAGGCGATGGTAATCGAACTGCACGCGCGCCGCCAGATTTTGAAGTCGCTGCCCGACGAACTGGTCGTCAAGAAGATTTTTGACGAACTGGCCCCGCGCTATGCCGGACGTCCCGGCGGCTATACCCGTATTACCAAGCTGGGCAGACGCCTGGGCGACGCCGCCGAAATGGCGCAAATCGCCCTGGTGTAGGGACGCGATTGCACCTTTAATGTGACATGATGAAATTCGCCTGTGGCATCGAGTATGACGGCACCGACTATCATGGTTTTCAGCGACAGTCGGAAACGCAAGGGCCAACCATCCAGGGAAGCCTGGAAGCGGCTATTCTGCGTATCTCTGGCGAGATGTCCGTCGTATATGGCGCGGGTCGCACTGACGCGGGAGTACATGCCAGTGGGCAGGTAATCCACTTCAGTACCAGCGCCCGCCTGACGCCGCAGCAGTGGTTGGCGGCTCTCAATGCCGTCTTGCCACGGAGCATCGGGTGTGCATGGGTGCGTCAGGCGGCTGACAGCTTTCATGCTCGCTACAGCGCGTTGAGCCGTTCCTATCGTTACACTATCTTGAATGAGAGGACGCGGAAGCCGCTCATCGCGCGCTATAGCTACCAGCGTCCACAGGCGCTGGCGGCAGATTTGATGGACGAAGCGTGCCGCTTTTTACCGGGACGCAAGGATTTCGGAGCGTTCGGGCGCAGTCCCGATGCCACCAATCCTTTGAAGCCGGGGCCGCATTCGTGCGTGCGCACTATGCTCAAGGCCGCGTGCCAGCGTCAAGATGCGCTTATCTATTGTGATTTTACAGCGGACGCCTTTCTTACGGGGATGGTTCGCAGAATGGTTGGAACGCTGTTGCTCGTAGGGCAGAAACGACTCAGTCTCGCGGAATTCGCCGACATCGTGCAACGAGCTGAAAAGACGCACCCTGGTTCAGCGGCTCCCTCACACGGGCTATGTCTGGTAGGGGTTATGTATCCTGACGGTGACGGATTATTACAAATGGAGAAAACGGACAATGATGAAGACATATAGCGCGAAGGCCGGTGAACTGAACCCGCAGTGGTATGTCATCGATGCCGAGGGCCAGGTTCTGGGCCGCCTGGCATCGCAGATCGCGCAGATTTTGCGCGGCAAGCATAAGCCAACATTCACGCCGCATATGCTCACCGGTGATTTTGTGATCGTTATCAACGCCGACAAAATCGCGGTTACGGGCAAACGCCTGGAACAGAAAATGTATTATCGCCACAGCCAGTATCCTGGCGGCTTGAAGACGACCAGCCTGCGCAAGGTGCTGGAGGGTCGTTTCCCGGAACGCGCCTTACAGCACGCTGTGCGCGGCATGGTCATGCACAATAACCTGGGCGCGGATATTATGTCGCGCCTCAAGATTTACGCTGGCCCCAATCACCCGCACCAGGCGCAGAAACCCATTCCCTGGACAGGCCCGGAAGCGCTGTTAAAGCAACAGCAGGGCGCGGCAGAAGAGTAAAGAAGAGGAGAATCTACAGTGGTCGATACCATTAAAGGTGAGTACTACTATGGGATGGGACGACGCAAGACGGCTGTAGCCCGCGTGCGTCTCTTCCCCAACGGCGATGGCACTATCGTCGTGAACGGCAAAAGCGCGCGCCAGTATTTCGGTCAGCGCGAGTCCGCCTCCGCCGCAGTGGTTGCCCCTCTGCGCCTGCTCGAACTGGAGGGTGCTTACACCATGACCGTGCGTGTCGTCGGCGGCGGCACCAGCGGACAGGCGGGAGCCATCCGTCACGGCGTGGCGCGCGCGCTCTTGCGCGCCAACCCTGAATGGAAACAGGCCCTGCGCAAAGCCGGCTTCCTCACACGCGACCCGCGTATGAAGGAACGCAAGAAGCCCGGCCTCAAACGCGCTCGCAAGGCCCCGCAGTACACGAAGCGCTAATCGTATCCTGCCCGCCAGAAGCATTCGCTGAAGTGCAACTGTCATCCTAAGCGAAGCGAAGGATCTCTGCCAGTCAAAGTAGAGATCCTTCGCTTCGCTCAGGATGACAATGGATGATAGCCCTTCGCTCGCTATCATCTGTCGTTTCTACAGGATATTTCTCTGTTCTTGCCAGAGTTGCGCTGTCTGTTCAACGACGCGCAGCGCAGCGCGGCTGCCACATGCCTCGCCTTTTTCAAAATCGCCCTCCACCTGCCCCATACTGTTTGTGACATGGGCAAAACAGATAATGTTGTATTGCCGCGCCTCGGCCAGCGCGTAGAGGGCGGCAGCCTCCATTTCTACCGTCAGGATACCGCGCTCGCGGCACCATGCAATCATGGCTTCAGTCTCGCGGAATGGCGCGTCGGTCGTCCAACTGGCACCACTATAAAGCGGAACATACGTGTGATCCCATCCATCCAAAACAAAATCTTTTAATGCGCAACGAAGAGCAGCGTATGGCGAAGGCGGCAAGTAATGGTAGCTGGTTCCCTCATCGCGCAGAGCCTCCTCGATCAGTACCACATAGGGAGGCTGCCCAAGTGAAACAATTTGCCCTGCAGATGTGATGCTGATAATCAATTCACAGCCGCAAGCAAATAACTCTTCCGCGACCAGGACGGCGAATGACGCGCCGACCACACGCCCAATAATACCAAACTCGATCTCATCGCGCGTAAACGTGTGCAGCTTTGTGTGATAGCACGCCCAGTTCGTATGAACTTGCGCCTGCCCGGAGGCACAAAGATAATCCAGCAGGTCGCCATCCGGGTCCAGTACGCAAATGGAGGGAACGTTCCCTCCGGGCAACCTTTTCTGTCGTCGCGCCTCTCGCAGCATATTTTCTGGCACAAAAACCGAAGAGTCCTCATAGCGCTTGTTGTGGGTAATAGGAGTAATGGAAGTAGCTGTGAAACTAAGGTGTTCCGCGATACGATCTTCGCCAATCATCGGGTATATGTGTCCCTTTCCAATAAGAATGCCTGTTGCCGTCTGTTTGCTCGTAGAGAGACAAACACAGCCCATCAACAACCTGCAATCCCTAAAAATTATCCCTGTATAAGAACACGTCAGGCAACAGGCGAATTTGCAGGA
>DASTKD010000070.1:0-4412 GCA_035716135.1 Ktedonobacteraceae bacterium | reverse complement strand
TCAGGACCGCCCAGAATAAGCAATGCATCATACAGCAAGTGCGCAGGAAGCGGCTCCTCAAGCACTTGCAACGTGTCGAAGGCAATATCCCGCTCCTGCATGATCTCGCCCAGCGTTCCCACCGGGTCTTCCCAGGTATGTTGAAGCACCAGCACTCTCTTCATGTGGCCTGTCCTTTTTCAAATAGTCTATGAATGCAGCTCGCGCTTTCCGGTAATGCCCCAGACTAAGCGCTTCAGCGGATCAGGCTCTGACTGGCGAAAATCAACCCAGGTCATGCCCTCTAAAAAAATGGGCAGTCGCGGCTCCTTTACCGCATCGGTCAGGATAACGGGGATGACAGGACATTGCCGCCGCGCAAACTGGCGCAGAAAAGCCTCCAATTCCAACTGCTCCCAGGGTCCTATACTATTCTTGCCGACAAACACGGCTGCCGACTTAATTTGTTCTATTTGCTGTTCAAGTACCCGTTGCCAGGGAAAACCTGGGCGCAGTTCCCACTCGTCCAGCCAGGGCAAGATGCCCCTGGCCTTCAACTGTTCTCCCACAGTCTGCACTGCCAGTTTATCTTCTTTCCGGTAACAGAGGAACACATCGAAATCGCCGGTCGCTATTTTGCCCTGGAGACTCGATACCGCCGTGGACTGATCGCGCTGCAGATCGGCCATCGTATCCATCTTGGAGACGAGTGAATCTGGGGTTTCGGCCAGCCGCTCCGCCCTGTCCAGCAAGGATATTCTCTCGTCGCAGACGCCGCATTTCATCCAGGTAAAATTGCGCTCTTTTCTGCGCCGCACGGCCAGATCATCAAGCGGCGTTTCACAGCCGGGGCAAACAAAGATCGGTCGCCGCTCCACGGTCTGCGCCAATGCCCGGCGTTCCAGGTGTATCCTGACGTACTCCTCAAAGTGAAAACGGGTCTCCTCCTGCGCCGCTTGATCGAAGAACAGTGTCAGTTCGGCGCGCCCGCCGCTGATATTGTGCAGGAATAAGCCATAGCTCCCTCCAGCTTCCATCGTGTAGGTGACGGCATTTTTCCATAGCTCGACCTTGCGAAACAGCCCACTATGCGAGAGACGCACCACCAGTGTCGCATAAATATGCGCTATCGGCCCCTCAAAGGTGAAAATCGCTCCTTTCCCCTTTGGATCAGGCAAGTCTGGATTCTCACGCATAGACTGCGATGGAAAGACCAGGTATAGATCATCCCGGAGCGCGATTTCATAGTTGAGCAAATCTTCCACCATCGCGATGAGCAGCAACTTTTCCTGCTCCCGATTTTGCAGGCGCTGATCTTGCGGAATGGAGAAGTCACCCTGCAGGACACGCTGTTCTTCAATGCTGCCCAACTCGTCTGGCTCATCCCTCACAGCAATCACCAGAGACGATGCGTAGGAATCCAGCAATTCCGGTTGCAAAAGAATATACTTGCCAAAGCTCAGTTGTTTGATCAGTCCCTTTTGCTCCACCTGCTTTATACACAACCTGAATTGTGTCGCAATATCTTGTATCTTGCCTGCTATATCATGCGTCTGACAGAATTCCTTGAACAACTCGTCGTATGTGACTAAGAGCCGTTCCGCTTGCTTCTGTACAGCCAGGAAGTCTTTGATGCGCTGGAAGAGCAGCGACGAAGTGACCCTGGTCAACTTCTCCCAATCGATGGCCTGTCTGATTGCTTCAATGAGTTCCGCGATGCCCGCCCCCTCTTTCGCGCTGGTCGCAAAATAGCCGTCGAACCCCTCATTTTTCAAAATCTTCTCAATGCGCCCGGAGCCGATATTTTTGCCGCCTCTGTCTGTGCGTGCGGCCACGAGGAACATTTTCAAGGGTTGAACATCGGATACTTCGTTTTCCTGAGCCTGACGCGCCACGCGCAAAGCCCGCACCCAGTGATCTATACCTGCCAGTGGGTCCGTTTCACTGCGGGAGTCAAACACCACGAGCGCGATAGACGTTTCGTTGAGGTACAACTGGTGAATGAGGCGATAGCCAGGCTGTCCGGCGAGGTCCCACAGCAAGAGTTCGCGTTGCTCCCTCTGTCCGGTATCATGCCGCAAATTCTGCTGCTCGAAGGTCAGCACTTTACGCCCGTGGGTCGAGTCAGTCGGTTCGAACGATTGTCCGGTGAGCACAAGGCTGAGTCCTGACTTGCCTACGCCCGTCTCACCTACCAGCACAACCTTCGCGTTCCGATAGGTAGAGGAGGCGACAACAGGAGATGTGTTCAGCAGTTCCGCGATGTCTACCTCCCAGATGTTTATCACGGTATCATCTTCACTCAGCGTTGCTAGAATGGGGTCTCGCGGGGAGAAGGCGACGCTGGCTTTACGCTCTGAAGGGGGATTCTCTAAGATGGCGTGCATCTCCCACTGCCAGGTGTCCCAGATACAGATATTTCCATCGGTAGACCTTGAAGCTAGCAGCGAGCCTTCATAGGAGAGTGAGAGACTGGTGACGTTGCTTATAAAGCCTTCCAGAATCTGTTTCTGCCCCTCTGGCCTCCATATACGAATGGTGCAATCGTCCGAACCAGAGACAAGGAATGTCTGATCTGGTGCCCATACAATATCGTTGATAGACCCACTATGTCCCGCAAACTCGTTTTTTATCTCCCAGGTCGCCGTATCCAGAATCAACAGATTGTTCCTGGCTAGTCCCGATAACGGCTCACCGCATTCATCACAAAATGCAGCGCCATCTATATTTCTGAAACTGCAATTGGGACAAGTAGCTGAAAAGCTTGCCCCGACCAACCACGCACCATTGGGAGAACGAACCATAGTATACAGAAACGGGATTTTTAGAGTTCGCAGCAGTCCCTGGTGGTGCGCTGGCAGTCCATTACCGCAGTTCAAACAAAAAGCATCTCCGGCCCGACCGGGCGCACCACAAACGCGACAAACCTCTGCATTATCGCGCGTCCATTCCACCGTATACGGCTCTGCTGTGTCGGGTGCTCGTCTCGGAGCTTTTTGCAAAGACCATAGATACACTTTGGAACCATCGCTAATTGCCAGCTCTTTTCCATCAGGCGACCATACTAATTCATAAACGGTTGTGCCCTGTGCAGGAGTTATTTGGATCGTATAAAGAAATTTTCCTGTTTCAGTGCTTGCAATAAAAAGGTTAAAATCACCTAAGCCACTCAATCCAGGATTTAACGGTTCTCCGCATTCATCACAAAATGTAGAGCCACCTGGATTTACATGACCAAGAGAGCAGGCGACAGTAGATTCTCGCGGCTGCAAGTTCCCGCCAACGGCGAGCATCGTTCCATCAGGCGACCATGCCATGGTCTGGATATTTCCTGCAAATCCAGTAATTGTGCGTTCTAGCCGATCGGCCTGCAAATTCCAAAGGAAAATGCCCTCTTCAGAGCAAGATGCCAACCTCCCGCCATCGGGAGACCAGCAAAGATGCGAAATCGCTTGTTTGTGACCTTGAAGCTTGTACTTTAAGGCGAGACCTTGTGGAACGTGAGTCGTATCTTGCATATTCAGATACCTTATCTCTTAACATCGTTTATGGATTACCTGTGCATTACAGGGAATTGTACACGCAAGATAAAGCTTTGTAAATATTGGCAAGCAGATAATGGCAGTATATAGACGGCGGAGGCTCTCCCTGCCAGAGCCTCCGCCGTCTATACACGCCCATGACTATCCTCACTTCATCTGCCGATTTTTCGTGCGCACGCGGTCGTAGAGTTCTTCCATGACGGTGATGAACGAGGCGTCTTTGTGCCAGAAACCGGGATAATCGCCCTGCTTCTTGATGAGCAGCGCGGGAACGCTGGCCTGCGCGGGGGCGGGAGGCGCTGGCAGTCGTTTCGCGCCTGTCCAGAAGGCTTTGTGGCTGTCTACCACCGCGTCTGGCTCTTTGAGCGGGCGAGTGTAGTAGGACGCGACCGGCTCTACCGGGGGCAGTTCTCCGGTCGTCAGCGTGGTGGCGAGTACCTGTCCCAGCGATGATTGGACGAGTTCGGTGTGGAGGGCTTCCCTGGACAGGCCGCGCAGCTCGAACATCAGGAAGGGGTCGCGGTCGAGGGCCAAGGCGAGCAGGTAGTAGACCCCGGCGATATGCTTGCAGGGGTTCGACCAGTCGGGACACGAACAGTCGGTCTCAAAGTCGCGCTCGCTGTGCGGCAGCAGGTGCAGCCCCAGGCCGGAGAACGCCTCGTCGATCTTGTCCGGCATCTCGTTCATCAGCAGTTTCGTCACCAGGTCTGCCCGTGACGCAAGCGTGCCGACAGCCTTTTTCCAGTCCGCCGGGGAGATCGGTTTGATGGTGATGGTTGTCTTATAGGTGGGTTCCTTGTAGACGCCAAAGTACGGGTTGATCGAGCCGCGCACCTTCGCCGTCACTGTGCCATTGGTGATGGTGTAGTCGAGGATGCGTCCATTGCTCGC
>DASTKD010000069.1:0-3178 GCA_035716135.1 Ktedonobacteraceae bacterium | reverse complement strand
ATGGCCCCCACCCCTCCCTACATCCGCCCCTTGTCCCTACAGGACGGGAATACGCCCATTGCCGGTTTTGATCGTCAAAATTCATCAGAAAACGACGCCGCCACCTTTCTGTTATCTCATCCGATTTGAGAGTCTTGTCCTCTGTATAAATTACCAGTACATTACTGGCAGTTTTACCTGAGCGAAAAACTGGTAAGAAGAACGCTGTACTATCCTCAGCTTTTGCGTATACTTGGAATAGGCTCAAGCTCTACCACCATGCCCACCGCGTGGGAAATGTTGGCTTCGTCATCAGAAGGCAATACACGCAATACTGACACATACGAATTGAAGAGACAGGTAAAGAGGTATATGACTATATGAAGCAATCTATTCCTTCGTTCAGAGGCTTTCGTTCGCAGACAGAGGAGAAGTTTAGTTACAGGAAAGTGCCAGCCGCGTTCGCCAGTCTGCCGCGCGTCCTGCGCCTGGTGTGGTCAACCAGCCCGTTGCTGACGATTATGCTGGGGGTGTTGAGCCTCTTGCAGGGCTTTACGCCCGCCATCAGCGTCTCGATCAGCGCTCTGGTAATCGACAGGGTGGTACTGGCGATCCGTATCCATAGCTTTGACCCTATCTGGCTGCCAATCGCGTTGCAATTGAGCATTACACTGCTCTCAAGCCTGCTCAGCACGTTTAGCAACATCGTGCAACAACTGCTGCAAGAACAGGTATCTAACCGCGTGCAACTGGACATTTTGAAGAAGTCCAATACGCTGGACCTGTCTTTCTTTGAGAATCCCGAATCATACGATAAGATTCGCCAGGCCGCCAACCAGTCCAACTACCAGCCCGTTTCGATGATCTCGCAAACCTTCAACCTGGGCAGTACCGTTGTGACCCTGACCACTTTGATTTTCTTGCTCCTGCACCTGGCATGGTGGCTGGCAATTGTGGCGCTCGTCGTCCCCATTCCCGCCTTCTTTTCCAGCACGCGCTATGGCTGGAGAGGCTACCAGCTTATGCGCCGCCAATCGCCGGAGCGCCGCCTGATGGCCTATTTCGTCTCATTGATGACGACCGACACCTATATCAAAGAAGTCAAGCTTTTCAATCTGGGCGACTTTTTCACCAACAAATTCTGGCGACTGGCGACCGAACTGTACAAGCAGGACAAGAGGTTGCTGCTGCGGCGCTACTCCATCAACTTTCTCTGGTCAGGTCTCACCGTCATAGCCAATAGCGCCATCTACCTCTACGTGGCATTACAGACGGTGCTGGGGCGCATCACGCTGGGCCAATTGACCCTGTACACGCAGACAGCGATACAGGTGGGGCAAAACTTCCAGAGTTTGCTGAACGGCCTTTCCTCTACCTACGAGAACACGTTGTATGTGAATACGCTGTTCGAGTTCCTCGCATACACCCCGCGCATCGTGTCGCCAGAGAATCCGCAACCGATCGAGCCAGAAGCAGAGATACGGGGACTTGACATCGAGTTCCGCGATGTCAGTTTCACCTATCCCGGCAAGGACCCGGAGACGCAGGCAGCCCTCAAACATGTCAGTTTCACCATCCACGCGGGCGAGGCTATCGCGCTGGTCGGGCGCAATGGAGCAGGCAAGACCACGCTGGTCAAGCTGCTAACGCGACTGTACGAGCCGGACGCGGGCGAAATCTTGATAGGTGGGCGGGACATCAAAGAATATGATCTGAAGGAGTTGCGCGAACAGGTTGGCGTGATCTTCCAGGACTATGTGAACTACTACATGACCGCGCAGGAAAATATCGGCGTGGGGCGCGTGGATAAGATCGAGCAGCGCGAACTGGTCATGAGCGCGGCGCTCCAGAGCGGAGCCAGCGCCGTGATCGAACGACTGCCAAAGGGCTACGATACCATGCTCGGACGCTGGTTTAAGGACTTGAAAGACAGCACGCAATTGAGCGGCGGCGAGTGGCAGAAGATCGCGCTGGCACGCGCCTTCATGCGCGATGCGCGTATACTCGTACTCGACGAGCCGACCAGCGCCCTCGACGCACAGGCCGAACACGAGGTCTTCACGCACTTCCGCTCGCTGACCGAGGGCAAGACCGCCGTGTTCATCAGCCACCGCTTCAGCACCGTGCGCCTGGCCGACCGCATCCTCGTCATCGAAAACGGCAGCATTATCGAGAATGGGTCACATTCTGAGCTAATCGCGTTGAATGGCCGCTACGCCGAGTTATTTGACTTGCAGGCGGAGGCGTACCGATGATGGTGGCGCGCAATGCTCAAAGGAAACTACCGGTGTTCGCCCTTCACATCTGCATGGGTGACTGAGATATAGCCGACAAAGATGATGATTAAGATGGTCAGCACCAGTGCAACCTTTGTATCACCCAGCCCAAGACCACCCAGAAATGGCTTGCCGAACCAGTCGGCAAACGATGCGCCGAGTGGGCGGGTCATGACGTAGGCAAACCAGAAGGCGAAAATCGCGTTTAACCTGAACAGCCAGTAAGCCAGGGCCGGGAGAGCGAACAGGATGGCAAACAGCACACCTGAGGAGAAGTAACCCAATCCAAGAGTTGCGGCGGTCAAATCACCTACGGCAGTGCCGAGCGCGAATGTCGCCATGACTGTAGCCCAGTAAAACAGCTCGCGGCGAGTGGTGGTGATGCTATGGATAGAGAGTGTTCTCTCGCTCGCGTACCAGGCAACGAAAATAATGACAAGCGCGAGGATAAAGAACGCGGTTGAGACAACATACGGAATACCCAGGACTACATGCAGCACATCGGCAGCCATCGTGCCGAATATAGCGACCATGACGACGGCTAACCAGTAGACCCAGGGGATATAGCGACGGACCAGAAGCTGGAGGGCCAGCGCGGCGATCAGGCCAATACATCCGACAGCTACCGCGACATAGGGGTTGATGTGAAAGACCAGGTAGTCAGACGTTGACTCGCCCATAGCCGTTGACAACAATTTAATGATCCAGAAATAGATAGTGACTTCCGGCACCTTGCGCATAGCTTGCTTCGCAAGCTGCGCAGGCCGGGACTGTGGTAAGGTTTTACTCATGGATGATGTTTCTCTCCGTGTTCGTATTTTTTCTTCAGCAGTATAGCATAAACACTCTGCGGGAAAAAGCTAATCCCTCTTTCGGGGAGCAAGGCCCCTTTACTGGTAATGTATAATATCCATGCTATGAAA